>NZ_JBDYKL010000038.1:0-48753 GCF_040012415.1 Sanguibacter sp. 25GB23B1 | reverse complement strand
TGTGTATAAGAGACTGCCGCTGGGGCGGCCACCGACCCGAGCCCTCTACCGAGGGCGGGGGCTCACGCCGACTGGTGGAACGTGCGGGTGAGGATGTCGAGCTGCTGGTCACGCGTCAGCTTGACGAAGTTCACCGCGTAGCCCGAGACCCGCACCGTGAGGTTGGGGTAGTTCTCGGGGTGCTCGATGGCGTCCTCGAGGGTCTCGCGGTTGAGGACGTTGATGTTCGCGTGGAACAGTCCCTGGCCCATCCCGGCGTCGAGGATCCCGACGAGGTTGTTCACCTGCTCGTCCTTGGTGCGGCCGAGCCCGCTCGGGGTGATCGTGTTCGTCAGCGAGATGCCGTCGAGCGCGTCGTTGTAGTCGAGCTTGCCGACGGACAGCATCGAGGCGACCATGCCGTGGGTGTCCATCCCGTTCTCCGGGTTGGCACCGGGCGAGAACGGCTCGCCCTTGCGGTGGCCGGACGGGAAGGACCCGGTCGCCTTGCCGTAGACGACGTTGGACGTGATCGTCAGGACCGACTGGGTCGGCACCGCGTCGCGGTACGTCGGCAGGGCGCGGATCTTGTCCATGACCGTCTTGACCACGAGCTGGGCGATCTCGTCGGCACGGTCGTCGTCGTTGCCGTAGACGGGGAACTCGCCCTCGGTGACGTAGTCGACGACGAGACCGCTGTCGTCGCGCACCGGGGTGACCTTCGCGTACTTGATGGCCGCGAGGCTGTCCGCGACGATCGAGAGGCCGGCGATCCCGCAGCCGAGGGTGCGGACGATCTCGTCGTCGTGCAGAGCCATCTCGATGGACTCGTACGCGTACTTGTCGTGGCTGTAGTGGATGATGTTCAGCGCCTCGACGTACGTGCCGACGACCCAGTCGAGCATCGCGTCGTACTTCGCCCAGACCTCGTCGAAGTCGAGCGGGGCGTCGCTCGTGATCGGCTCGTAGCCGGTGACGACCTGCTTGCCCGTCATCTCGTCGCGGCCACCGTTGACGGCGTAGAGCAGGCTCTTCGCCGCGTTGACGCGAGCGCCGAAGAACTGCATCTGCTTGCCCACGCGCATCGGGGACACGCAGCAGGCGATCGCCGCGTCGTCGCCCCAGTGCGAGCGGATCTGGGAGTCGGACTCGTACTGGACAGCAGACGTCTCGATGCTGATCGCGGCGCAGAAGTCTTTGTACCCCTGGGGCAGCTTGTCGTCCCAGAAGATCGTGATGTTGGGCTCTGGCGCCGGGCCGAGGTTGCGCAGCGTCTGCAGGAGACGGAACGACGTCTTCGTCACGAGGGTGCGACCGTCGTCGCCGAAGCCCGCGTCGGACCAGGTGGCCCAGTACGGGTCGCCGGAGAAGATCTGGTCGTAGTCGATGGTGCGCAGGAACCGCACGATGCGGAGCTTGAGGACGAGCGCGTCGATGTACTCCTGCGCCTCCGCCTCCGTGATGGTGCCCTCGGCGAAGTCACGCTCGACGTAGATGTCGAAGAAGGCGGACAGCCGGCCGAAGCTCATCGCCGCGCCGTCCTGGGACTTCACGGCGGCGAGGTAGCCGAAGTACGTCCACTGGACGGCCTCCTTGGCGGTCGCGGCCGGGCGTCCGAGGTCGAAGCCGTACTGCTCACCGAGGTTCTTGAGCTTCTTCAGCGCGCGGATCTGCTCGGAGTGCTCCTCGCGGTACCGTGCCCAGCTCTCGGAGAACGACTGGTCGGCGACGGAGTCCTTGTCCTTCATCTTCTCTGCGATGAGGAAGTCGACGCCGTAGAGGGCGACGCGACGGTAGTCGCCGATGATCCGGCCACGGCCGTAGGAGTCGGGCAGGCCCGTGATGATGTGCGAGGAGCGGGCCGCCCGGATGCGGGGGGTGTAGATGTCGAAGACGCCTTCGTTGTGCGTCTTGCGGTACTTGGTGAAGATCTCCTTGACCTGGGCGTCCGGCTCGAGGCCGGCTTCCTTGATCGCGGTCTCGACCATGCGCCAGCCACCGTTGGGCATCATCGCGCGCTTGAGCGGGACGTCCGTCTGGAGCCCGACGATGACGTCGTCGTCAGCGCTGATGTAGCCGGCCGGGAAGGCGTCGATGTCTGCGGGGGTGTGGGTGTCGACGTCGAACACGCGCTTGGCACGCTCGACGGAGAGGTAGTCCTTCTCGAGGGTGTCCCACACGGCCAAGGTCTTGGCCGTCGGTCCTTCGAGGAACGTCGTGTCGCCCTCGTACGGGCGGTAGTTGCGCTGGATGAAGTCGCGGACGTCGACAGCCGCGGTCCAAGGGCCTTCGGTGAACCCGCGCCAGGGCTGGGGAGTCTCGGCACTCGTCGGGGTGGTCGAGGTGCCGTCTGCTGTGGTGGTCATCGCCGTCTCCTAGGTCCTGCCTGATCAGAGGTGATCTTGGTTTCACACTACGAGCGTATTGATGGGACGACTTGGGACCTAAGGCCCTCAGTCGATCCGGCCGGTGCGTCGTGCGTCACAGCGGCGCTCCGACAATCATGGGTGCGACGAATCCCTGTCCGTGAGACGTAGGTCACTTGCGGATGACCGCATCCTACGCTGGCACCATGACCGCAGTCTTCGACAGCATCGACCCGGACCTGGCCCGGTGGATCGGTGCGCAGCACATGTTCTTCGTCGCGACCGCACCCACCTCCCCCGGCGGGCACGTGAACGTCAGCCCACGCGGTCTCGACTCGTTCTCGGTCCTTGGTCCCCTGCGCGTCGGGTGGGTCGACGTCACCGGCAGCGGCATCGAGACGATCGCCCACCTGCAGGAGAACGGACGTGTGTGCCTCATGTTCTGCTCGTTCGACGCGCGGCCGCGGATCGTCCGCCTCCACGGTCGCGGGCGCGTCGTGGCACCCGGCACCCCGGAGTTCGACGAGGTCGCTGCGCTGCACCCGGCGCACACGGGTGCGCGTGCCGTCGTCGTCGTCGACGTCACCCGCGTGAGCGACGCCTGCGGCTGGGGCGTGCCGATCATGGACCTCGTCGGGGAGCGCGACGTGCTCGAGACATGGGCCACGAAGAAGGGCGACGACGGGCTGGCCGCCTACCAGGCGCTGAAGAACGCGCGGAGCATCGACGGGCTGCCTGGTCTCCCTGGAGCATCCGGTGCCGTCGAACCGGTCAGGGCAGGCGCTGGAGACCTCGTGCCGCCCGTCGGCTGAGCGGTCAGACCCAGGTGTCCGGGTCGGTCACACCGTCCCGTGCCGCAGCCCACCCCGACGTCGCGAGCACGTCGGCGGCGACCTGTCCGACCGTCCGGCCGGTCGTGTCGACCCGGTGCACCCAGCCCGGGGCCTTCGCCTCGAGCTCGGCTCGACGCACGTCGCTGCGCTCGACGTGGACAGCGAGCTCGCTCCCCCGCTCACGCCCGCGCAGCCGCTCGTGCACGCTGCTCGGGTCCGCCGCCAGCAGCACGGCCACGACCTCGACGTCTCCGCCGACCGCCGCCGCCAGCACCTCGGTCTCGAGAACGCTCACCGTGTTCACGTACACGAGACGCCGCTGACCTGCCGCACGGTAGGTGTCCCAGACCTTCCGGAGGTTCGCCGGAGTGAACCACTCACGGTCCACGTCGCCGGGCGCCGGGTAGCTCGCGTCGAGGTTGTCCCCGTCGACGTAGGCGTGCGCGACCCGCTCGCGGCGCAGCAGCGCGCTCACCTCGAGGGCCACCGACGTCTTGCCCGTCCCGCTCGCTCCCCCGACCACGAGGAGCTGGGTCGGCCCCGCCGGGTCGGTCACGCCTCGTGCGCCTGCGACAACCGGTCGATGACGTCGCGGGCGACGTCGGCTGCCGTGAGCCTGTTCGCGGCGACGACCTGGTCGCGTGACGCATGGTCGAGGAACGCGGTCGGCAGGCCCACGGTGAGCACAGGTGTGCGTACCCCGGCGGCGAGGACACGCTCACCGAGGAGCGCGCCGATCCCGCCCTCGGCCAACCCGTCCTCGAGGGTCACGACGAGGTCGTGCTCACCGGCGAGCTTCGTGAGCACGGGAGGCAGGGGAAGCACCCACGTGGGTGAGGCGACCGTCGCGGTGACGCCGTGCGCGGCGAGGATGTCGCAGACCTCGAGGGCGGTGCTCGCCATCGAGCCGATGCCGACGAGGAGGACCTGACGGGCAGGAGGGGTGATCCCGTCCGGGGCGGGCAGCACGACCGGAGCACCCGCGGCGGTCGTCCCCGCCTGCGTCCGGCGCACCACGTCGACCCCGTCGAGGACGTCGATCGCGGGGATCGCGTCGCCGACCGGCCCCTTGGGGTAGCGCACCACGCTCGGGGCGTCGTCGATGTCGACGGCGGTGCGCAGGGCGGCGCGCAGCGTCTCTTCGTCCCGGGGAGCGGCGAGGTGCAGGCCGGGCACGATCCGCAGCATGGCCATGTCCCACATGCCGTTGTGGCTCGCGCCGTCGTCGCCGGTGATACCCGCGCGGTCGAGGACGAAGGTCACGCCGGCCTTGTGCAGCGCGACGTCCATGAGGACCTGGTCGAACGCGCGGTTGAGAAAGGTTGCGTAGAGCGCGACGACAGGGTGCAGTCCGGCGAACGCCATCCCGGCAGCGGAGGTGGCGGCGTGCTGCTCGGCGATCCCGACGTCGAACGTGCGCGCGGGGAACTCCTTCTCGAACGGCGCGAGGCCGACGGGGGCGAGCATGGCCGCGGTGATGGCGACGACGTCCGGGCGGGCGCGGCCGATGGTGACGATCTCGTCGGCGAAGACCTTGGTCCAACCGAAGCGCGAGGGCGCGAGCGGCAGGCCGGTCTCGGGGTGGATCCTCCCGACCGCGTGGAAACGGTCGGCGACGTCCTGCTCCGCCGGGGAGTAGCCACGCCCCTTCTCGGTGATGACGTGGACGAGCACCGGTCCGCCGAACGCACGGGCTCGGACGAGCGAGCGCTCGACGGCCTCGATGTCGTGACCGTCGACCGGCCCCACGTACTTGATGCCGAGATCCTCGAACATGCCTTGCGGAGCGACGACGTCCTTGATGCCCTTCTTCAGGCCGTGCAGCGCGTCGTAGGCGAAACGACCCGGGAGGCCCGAGCGGCGCAACGTCCGCTTGCCCCAGTCGAGGAACGTCTCGTAGCCGCGCGTGGTGCGCAGCGTGTCGAGGTGGTGGGCCATCCCGCCGATCGTCGGCGCGTAGGAGCGACCGTTGTCGTTGACGATCATGATGAGCCGACGATCGTGTCCTGCGGCGATGTTGTTGAGCGCCTCCCAGGCCATCCCGCCGGTGAGCGCGCCGTCGCCGATGACGGCGACGACGTGACGGTCGGTGAGGCCGCGGACGACGTTCGCCTTGGCGATGCCGTCGGCCCAGCTGAGGGCCGTGGAGGCGTGGGAGTTCTCGACGACGTCGTGCTCGGACTCCGACCGGCTGGGGTACCCGGACAGACCGTCGCGCGTACGCAGGTCTGCGAAGGACTGTCGGCCCGTGAGCAGCTTGTGCACGTAGGACTGGTGGCCCGTGTCGAAGATGAACGTGTCCTTCGGGGACGTGAACACGCGGTGCATGCCGATCGTCAGCTCGACCACGCCGAGGTTCGGACCGAGGTGCCCGCCCGTGCGTGACACGGACTGGACGAGGAACTCACGGATCTCGGCGGCCACCTCGACGGACTCCGTCGGGGTGAGCCGGCGCAGGTCGTCGGGCGACTGGATCTTCTCCAGGAGTCCCATGGCATTCCTCCTTGTAGCGGCGGCGCCCGGACTCGTCGTCGAGACGGTCGCGCGCGCACGAGGTCGTGCGGAGAGCACGGCTGTCCACTCTATAAGTCGGACAGGTGGGACGACGACGCGAGGGGGCTCCTGCGGCCAAGACGCGCAGGACCCGGCCCCCTCGCGCACATCATCCACACGCCTGAGGCGCAGTGCTCACCCCCACACGCCCGTGGCTGCCGCGGCGGTCGCGTAGTCCGCGAAGTCGCGGGGCTTGCGGCCCAGCGCGCGCGAGACACCGTCCGTCAGGCTGGCGTTACGACCGTCGAGGACGAGCGTGAACAGGTCGAGGAAGTCCCGTGGCAGCCCCGCCTCGTCGAGCGTGACGCCGTAGGACTCCGCGCTGACCGGCCGGTAGACCACGGGGCGCCCGACCGCAGTGGTCAGCTCCTCGGCGACGTCCTGGAAGCTCAGCAGGCGAGGGCCGGTGAGCTCGTACACCTCACCGTCGTGCCCGTCCTCGAGGAGGGACGCCACGACGACGTCCGCGATGTCGTCCGCGTCGACGAAGGGCTCGACCGCGTCACCGGCAGGGATCGCGATCACTCCTGCCCGGACCGCGTCGACGAAGAAGCCCTCGTCGAAGTTCTGGTTGAACCAGCTGCACCGGACCACGGTCCACCGCGCGCCCGACTGCTCGATCGCCCGTTCGCTCGCGAGCGCGCCCTCTTCCCCGCGACCGGAGAGGAGGACGAGCTTCTCGACCCCTGCCGAGACGGCGACCGCCGCGAAGTCCGCGACGCGGTCCGCGACTCCCGGAAACGCGAGGTCCGGGTAGTACGTCACGTACACCGCCGTCATCCCGTCGAGCGCGGGACCCCAGGTGCCCCGGTCCTCCCAGTCGAACGCCGGGACGCCCGAGCGCGAGCCCACCCGGACCTCGACCCCTCCCGCGCGCAGCCTCTCGACGACCCGACGACCTGTCTTGCCTGTTCCTCCGACGACCAGCATGGGAATCCCTCTCTGCCGTGCGACGGCGGCTCGTCCGCCGTCACGACGATCCAACCCGTCGGGCGGTGCCCCGGGAATGCGCGGACCGCTCCGGCGCATACGTCACCGTCTCGCTCTGGTGAGCCCATGCCGGACGGCTTCGTAGACTGGCCCCATGCGCTTCCTCGACGGACACCTGCCCGCAGCCGACCTCACCTACGGGGACGTCTTCCTCGTCCCCTCCCGCTCCGACGTCACGTCACGCTTCGACGTCGACCTCTCGAGCGCGGACGGCACCGGGACGACGATCCCCCTCGTCGTGGCGAACATGACCGCAGTCTCTGGTCGACGGATGGCCGAGACGGTCGCCCGCCGCGGTGGGATGGCGGTCATCCCCCAGGACATCCCGACGGACGTCGTCGCGGACGTCGTCGCGAGCGTCAAGGGCCGGGACACCGTTGTGGAGAGCCCCGTGACCGTCGGCCCGACCGACACGGTGCACACCGCCCTGACGCTCATCGGCAAGCGATCGCACGGCGCGGCGGTCGTCGTCGACCGGGACCACCGACCGGTCGGGATCGTCTCAGCCGCCGACTGTCTCGGCGTCGACCGCTTCACCCAGGTCCACCAGGTGATGACTCCCGACCCGACCCTCATCGACGTCTCGGTCCTCGCCTCCGGGGCACCGGGCCTCCAGGCGGCGTTCGACCAGCTCCACTCCTCGCGTCGGCGCCTGGCGCCCGTCGTGCGCGACGGGCGCCTGCTCGGCGTGCTCACGCGCACCGGCGCGCTGCGCTCGAGCATCTACACGCCCGCGCTCGACGACAGCGGCCGGCTGCGCGTCGCCGCCGCCGTCGGGATCAACGGCGACGTTGCTGCCAAGACCGCCGAGCTCGTCGCCGCCGGTGTCGACGTCCTCGTCGTCGACACCGCGCACGGTCACCAGACGAAGATGCTCTCCGCCCTGGCTGCGGTCCGGTCCGTCTCCCCCGGCGTCCCCGTCGTCGCCGGCAACGTCGTCACCGCGCAGGGCGTCGAGGACCTCGTGGAGGCCGGTGCGGACATCGTCAAGGTCGGGGTCGGACCGGGCGCCATGTGCACCACGCGCATGATGACGGCGGTCGGTCGCCCGCAGTTCTCCGCCGTGCTCGAGTGCGCGACCCGCGCCCGCGAGCTCGGCGCCCACGTCTGGGCCGACGGCGGCGTCCGCCACCCGCGCGACGTCGCCCTCGCGCTCGCCGCCGGTGCGTCCCAGGTCATGGTCGGCTCGTGGTTCGCCGGCACGCATGAGAGCCCGGGCGACCTCCACGACGACGGCAGCGGCCGCCTGTACAAGGAGAGCTTCGGCATGGCGTCGGCACGCGCCGTCGCTGCACGCAACGCCGGCGGCAGCCCGTTCGACCGAGCCCGCAAGGCACTCTACGAGGAGGGCATCTCGTCCTCGAGGATGTACCTCGACCCGGAGCGGCCGGGCGTCGAGGACCTCATCGACCAGATCACGTCCGGCCTGCGCAGCGCCTGCACCTACGCGGGCGCGCGGAGCCTCGAGGAGTTCGCCGCCACCGCCGTCGTCGGCATCCAGTCTGCCGCCGGGTACGACGAGGGCCGACCGCTGCCGACCGGCTGGTGACCGCGACGCCCGAGGCCCCCGTCACCGTCCGCGAGGGTCTCGACGCGCTCGTCCGGGCCGGGGTCGACTGGGGGCCCGGTCGGGGAGCTCTGCCTGCGACTCGCCCTGGCTCGGGGTCGTCGCCCGGGCCAGGACCCTCCTCGGGTGCCGTGCGACCCGCAGCGGTCCTCGTCCTCTTCGGCAGGCTCGACGGACGACCAGGGCACGGTCCGGCAGACGTCGACGTGCTGCTCGTCGAACGCGCCGCGTCTCTCGGCCACCACCCGGGTCAGATCGCGTTCCCGGGCGGGCGTCTCGACCCCGGCGACGCGGGCCCGGTCGGCGCGGCCCTCCGAGAGGCGACCGAGGAGACCGGCCTCGACTCCGACGGGGTGGACGTCGTGGGGACGCTCACCGGCCTCCCGCTCCCGGTGAGCAACCACGTCGTGACCCCGGTCCTCGGTTGGTGGGTGCGCCCGTCCCCCGTCGGGGTGGTCGATCACGGCGAGTGTGCCGCGGTGTTCCGTGTCCCCGTGAGCGAGCTGATCGACCCGACGAACCGCCGCCTCGCGCGCGTCACGCGAGGCACGGCCGCTCTCGACACCCCCGGGTTCGTCGTCGGTGGCCGCGTGGTCTGGGGCTTCACCGGGATCGTCCTCGACCGGGTGCTCGACGGTCTCGGGTGGGCGCTCCCCTGGGAGCCACGCGTGCTGGACATCCCGGTCTGAGCCCGGCGCACGCGAGACCCGCGTCTGAACCGGGGACACCGACCACCTAGCCTGGTGCTATGGACAGCTCACCCACCCCGTCGACCCCTCGACCCGGCGACCGCACGAGGGACGTGCTCGTCGTCCAGCACGCTGCGTGGGAGGGACCCGGGCTCGTGGGACGGGCGCTCGATGCTCGAGGCATCCCGTGGCGCTCGGTCACCGTGCTCGACGAGCCCGATCCCCGGCTGCCCGACATCGGGTCCCTCGGTGGCCTCGTCGTCATGGGTGGTGGCATGGGCGCGCTCGACGACGCGCAGCATCCCGGGCTTGCCGCCGAACGCCGGCTGCTCGCGGCAGCGACAGACGCCGGCGTCCCCGTCCTCGGCATCTGCCTCGGCATGCAGCTGCTCGCAGTCGCCCTCGGTGGCGAGCTGCACCCGGGGGCCGGCCGCGAGGTCGGCTTCGGCCCGGTCGCCCTCACCGGCGCCGGCATCCGCGACCCGTACCTCTACCCGCTCTCCGTCGACGCCACGCCGGACCCGTCCGTCGTGCACTGGCACGCGGATGCCGTCGACGCGCCGCCCGGGGCGAGCATCTTGGCGTCGAGCGACGCGACCCCCGTCCAGGCGTTCCGCGCCGGGAGCGCCGTCGGCCTCCAGTTCCACCTCGAGCTCGACCGTCCGATGCTCCGCAGCTGGTTGGCCGAGCCGGACATGGCCGCAGACCTCGCTGCGAGCGAGGCGGACCGGCTCGCCGAGGACGCGGCGACGCGCTTCCCGAGCCTGGTCCCTCGCGCGCTCGTCTGCTTCTCCGCGTTCGCGGAGGCCGTCGAGTCCTGGCGTGGCTGACAAGCCGTCCGCCGAGGTCCGGATCGACGCCGACCTCGTCCGGACGCTGCTCGCCGACCAGCAGCCCGACCTCGCGTGGTTGCCGCTCCGGCTCGCCGCCGAGGGGTGGGACAACGCCACCTGGCGGCTCGGGGACTCGCTCGCCGTGCGGCTGCCGCGCCGCGCTGCGTCCTCGGCACTCGTGCACAACGAGCAGCACTGCCTGCCGCTGCTCGCTGCACGCATCGACCTGCCGCTACCGGTCCCTGTCTACAGCGGGGTGCCCTCCGGGTTGTTCCCGTGGCACTGGAGCGTCGTCCCGTGGTTCTCGGGACGACCGGCCGCGACGGTCGCTCTCGACGACCGGGATCCCGCGGCCGCCGGGCTCGCGCGATTCCTCTCCCAGCTGCACCACCCGGCACCGCACGACGCACCGCACAACCCGTTCCGCGGTGTCGACCTCGCAGTCCGGTCCGCGGACGTCCTGGCACGCCTCGACGACCCGACCTTCCCGCGGGCGGCGGAGGCGCGTGCGCTGTGGACCGAGCTGAGCGCAACACCGGCCTGGGCCGGTCCGCGGAGGTGGATCCACGGCGACCTCCACCCGTACAACATCGTGCTCGAGGCACCTGAGCGCGCTGTCGCGCCCGGTCCGGCCGTGCGCGCAGTCATCGACTTCGGTGACGTCACGGCAGGCGACCCGGCGACGGACCTCGCCACCGCGTGGCTGACCTTCGGTCCCGGAGGCCGGCGGACCTTCGTCACGTCGGTCACCGACGCCTGCGGCACCGACGCCGCGACCTGGCGGCGGGCTCGCGCGTGGGCCCTGCTCATGGCGTCGGCGCTGCTCGCCCAGAGCGACGACGATCCGTCCTTCCGCCGCCTCGGCCGCACGGTCCTCGATCAGGTTCTCGACGACCCGGTGCTCGACGAGGGCATGCCTGGGCGGCCCTGACCTCCCGCGTCGCGGGCGGGTGGTCGCGCCGCTACTCGGCCGACCACCGCTCCGTCACTGTGCGGTACGACTCGGTGATGAGCTCCTCGAGGACGCCGAGATCGACCGCGGAGAGCCGCTTGATGTAGAGGCAGGAGACGCTCGTCGTGTGCGGGCCCAGTCGCGCGAGCGGCTCGGTGTGCTCGGCGAAACCCTCCGCGAGGTAGACCGTCGTCGCGGCCTTGCGCGGCGAGAAGCCGGCCGCGGCCGCGTCGCCCTCGTTCCCCGTGGGATAGACGTAGTGGTACGCCCCGAACCCCACGATCGACGGGCCCCACATCGTCGCCGGCTGACCGGTGATGCGCTCCATCATGGCCTTGAGCGTCCTTGCGTCCTCACGGCGCACGTCGTTCTCGATGGACGAGATGAACGCGTCGACGTCCGCGGGGGTCGGGAGTGTCTTCTGGGCGTGGGCCATCCCCCATTGTCACCCCTCGATGCCGTCGTCATCCAGCGGTGGGCCACGGACCGCTGCGCGCGGCCGCCCGCGCACGACGACGGGCGCCCACCGAGGTGGACGCCCGTCGAGGCCGTGCTCCCACCGGAGCCCGAGCGCCGGTGCCGTGGTGCAGGTCAGCTGTTGACGAGCGACCGCAGCACGTACTGGAGGATCCCGCCGTTGCGGTAGTAGTCCGCCTCGCCCGGGGTGTCGATGCGTACGACGGCGTCGAACGCGACGACCGTGCCGTCGGCGCGCGTCGCGGTGACCGCGAGCGTCGCCGGCGTGGTGCCCTCGTTGAGCGCCGTGACGCCCGCGATGTCGAAGGTCTCCGTGCCGTCGAGGCCGAGCGACCCGGCCGACTCTCCCGCCGGGAACTGCAGCGGGAGGACACCCATGCCGATGAGGTTCGAGCGGTGGATCCGCTCGAAGCTCTCGGTGATGACGGCGCGGACGCCGAGGAGCGCGGTGCCCTTGGCCGCCCAGTCACGCGACGAGCCGGAGCCGTACTCCTTGCCACCGAGGATGACGAGCGGGGTGCCCTGAGCCGCGTAGTCCTGCGCCGCGTCGTAGATGAACGACTGCTCGCCCGTGACGAAGTTGAACGTGTACCCGCCCTCGACGTCCGTGAGGAGCTGGTTGCGCAGGCGGATGTTCGCGAACGTCCCGCGGATCATCACCTCGTGGTTCCCACGGCGCGAGCCGTAGGAGTTGTAGTCCTTGCGCTCCACGCCGTTCTCGGCGAGGTAGTCCGCAGCGGGGGTGCCGGGCTTGATCGCTCCAGCGGGGCTGATGTGGTCGGTCGTGACCGAGTCACCGAGCCTGGCCAGCACACGCGCGCCCGAGATGTCCGTCACCGGCGACGGTGTCATGCTCATGCCGTCGAAGTACGGGGGCTTGCGGACGTAGGTGGACTGCGGGTCCCACGTGAACGTCTTGCCCTCGGGCGTGGTCAGCGCGCGCCACTGCTCGTCGCCGGCGAAGACGTCCGCGTAGTCGGCCGTGAACATGCCGCGGTTGATCGACGTGTCGATCGTCTCCTGGACCTCGGCAGCCGAGGGCCAGATGTCGGCGAGGAACACGTCGGCGCCGTCCGCGGTCTGGCCGAGCGGCTCGTTCTCGAAGTCGAAGTCCATCGTCCCGGCCAGCGCGTAAGCGATGACCAGGGGCGGGGACGCGAGGTAGTTCATCTTCACGTCGGGGTTGATGCGCCCCTCGAAGTTGCGGTTCCCCGAGAGGACCGAGACGACCGAGAGGTCGTGCTCGTTGACGACCGCCGAGATCTCCTCCGGCAGCGGGCCGGAGTTGCCGATGCACGTCGCGCAGCCGTAGCCCACGAGGTGGAAGCCGAGCTTCTCGAGGTAGGGCCAGAGCTCGGCCTTCTCGTAGTAGTTCGTGACGACCTTGGAGCCCGGCGCCATCGACGTCTTGACCCAGGGCTTCGCGACGAGGCCCTTCTCGACAGCCTTCTTCGCCAGGAGCCCTGCGGCGAGCATGACCGACGGGTTCGACGTGTTGGTGCACGAGGTGATCGACGCGATGACGACAGCGCCGTGGTCGACCTCGGTGACCGTGCCGTCGGCGAGCGTGACCGGGACGCGCTTGTGCGGGCGGGTCGCGCTGTTGCCGCCGGCCACGTGCGCCGGAGCCTCGTTCGTGTCGGCGTGCTCGCCGGCCGCGATGGGGTCCGATGCCGGGAAGGTCTCGGCGACCGACTCGTCGAGGCCGGTGAACTCGGCCGCAGCCTCGGCACCGACGTAGTCGAGGATCGTCGTGGCGAACGACTTCTTCGCCTCGGTCAGCTCGATGCGGTCCTGCGGGCGCTTCGGGCCGGCGATCGACGGGACGACCGTGGAGAGGTCGAGCTCGAGGTACTCGGAGAAGATCGGCTCGGTGTAGCCCTCGACGGTCGGGTCGTGCCAGAGGCCCTGCTCCTTCGTGTACGCCTCGACGAGCGCAAGCTGCTCCTCGCTGCGGCCGGTGAGGCGCAGGTAGTCCATCGTCACGCCGTCGATCGGGAAGATCGCCGCCGTCGAGCCGAACTCGGGGCTCATGTTGCCGATCGTGGCGCGGTTGGCGAGCGGGACCGCTGCGACGCCGTCCCCGTAGAACTCGACGAACTTGCCGACGACGCCGTGCTGGCGCAGCTGCTGGGTGATGGTGAGCACCACGTCCGTCGCCGTGACGGCCGCGGGGATCTCTCCCGTGAGCTTGAAGCCGACGACGCGCGGGATGAGCATCGAGACGGGCTGGCCGAGCATGGCCGCCTCGGCCTCGATGCCGCCGACGCCCCAACCGAGCACGCCCAGGCCGTTGACCATCGTCGTGTGCGAGTCGGTGCCGACGCACGTGTCGGGGTAGGCGCGCAGGACGCCGCCCACCTCGCGCGTCATGATGACGCGGGCGAGGTACTCGATGTTGACCTGGTGGACGATGCCGGTGCCGGGCGGGACGACCTTGAAGTCGTCGAACGCCGTCTGGCCCCAGCGCAGGAACTGGTAGCGCTCGCGGTTGCGGACGTACTCGAGGTCGACGTTGCGCTGGAAGGCGTCCGCACGGCCGGCGACGTCGATCTGCACGGAGTGGTCGATGACCATCTCGGCGGGCGCGAGCGGGTTGATCCGCGCGGGGTCTCCCCCGAGCTCGGCGACGGCTTCGCGCATCGTGGCGAGGTCGACGATGCACGGCACGCCGGTGAAGTCCTGCATGATCACGCGGCCGGGCGTGAACTGGATCTCGGTGTCGGGCTCGGCGGTGGGGTCCCAGCCTGCGACGGCGCGGACGTGGTCCGCCGTGATGTTGGCGCCGTCCTCCGTGCGCAGGAGGTTCTCGGCGAGGATCTTGAGGCTGAACGGGAGGCGCTCGGCGCCTGGTACTGCTGAGAGTCGGTAGATCTCGTACGAGGCGTCTGCGACCTCGAGAGTTCCCTTCGACCCGAACGTGTCGACGCTGCTCACGAACGCTCCTTCTGTGGTGATGAGTCGGGTGCGCGACCTCGGGACACGTGCGCTGACGCGTGCGCGGCCCCGGTCGGCACTCTCGTGCAAGGACTGCCGCCAAGCCTACGCCGGGCGGTCATCGCGGCCAGTCGCACGGTGTGCGCGCTGGTCACGCCTTCTCAGAGCATCATAGCGCATGTATCTTGACGTCAAGATACTTTGTGAGGGTAGCCTCACCCACGGGCCGCCGCTCCGCACCCGCAGCCCCAGCAGCCGACGACGGACGGCCCGGCACTCTCGGTGCCGGGCCGTCCGTCGTCACGCTCGCCGCGACCGGAGCGGTCGCCGCGCGTCAGCGGTAGCTGACCGCCGAAGGCGTGTAGGTGCACTGCGCGCCGGGACCGCTGCCGATCTTGTCGGGGTCGCCGCCCTGGCTCTTGAGGATCCCCTCGTACCACTCGCACACGACGATCTTCCTGGAGGAGTCACCGACGATCGTCAGGCCGGAGATCTTCGCGGTGTCGCCGTAGTTCGTGTTGATCCCCACGAGCGACTTCGCCGGAGCCGTGATCGTCACGTTCTCGAGGACGACGTGGCGTGCGAACTGCGACGCGCAGTTCCCGCAGGAGCGGTAGAGCTTGCCGATGTCCTCCGCGACGAAGTTCTTGATGACGAACGTCCCGGGTCCGTTGTGCTGGAACACCTTGTCCGACGCCTTCCGGGCGCCACCACCGTCGATCGTGAACGTCTGCGAGGCCTTGGTGCCCTTGAAGGTCGCGGCGTCCTCACCGACGTCCTCCCACCAGACGTTCTGGAGGGTGCAGGTACCGAGGCAGTGGACCCCGTCGCCAGCCCCCGTCCCGAGGATGACGTTCTTGAGCACGGCACCGTCCGCGAGCTCGAACATCGCCGGCTGGGACTCGTCCTGGTCGCCCGAGCTGATGCCGGAGAAGCGCTTGAGGCCACCGTCGAAGAGCACGGGAACCTTGCGGGTCGAGGTGACCTTCTCGTCACCCGTGGCAGTCGGCCACGTCCCCGGTGTCGCGGGGTTCGTGGTCGTCGGCGGTGTCGTGGGCTCCGGCGTGGTCGTCGGCGGCGTCGCAGGCACGGCCCCGCTCCCGACCTTCACGAGTGTGAACTGCTGGTTGTTCGCGTTCGTGTCTGCGCTCTGGACCAGGCGCGCGCCGTCGTCCTTCGAGCTCCCCTCGACGCTCAGCGCGAGCCCGCTCGACCGGTTGACGAACTTCACGCGCCCGGAGGAGCCCTTCGCGATCGTGAACTGCTGCGTCGTCGAGGACGCGTCGGTCAGCTGCGTGGCCCGGGCCCCGCTCGCGTTGGCGATCGTCACGACCTTGCCGGAGTGACGCGCCTTGAGCTCGTAGAGCCCGTTGCCGACGGAGACGAGCTGGAACTGCTGGCTGGTTGCCGCCGTGCTCGTCGCCTGCTGGATGAACGCTCCGTCGGCCGTCGACCCGCCGGCGACCTCGATCGGCTTCTTGCTGCGCCAGCTGACGAGCTGGTACCAGGCCGACGAGTCGATCGTCGCTGCCGAGGCCGGAGCGGTGAGGACCACCGAGCCGGTCAGCGCGACGAAGAGTGCAAGGAGGCCTGCGAGCAGGGCTCGCGTGCGAGAGCGTGCCGGTGCGCGGCCCGCTGGTGTTCGATTCACTGTGTGTCCTTCGATCCGAGGAGGGTCGATCCCCTCACGAGCGTCGGCTCGCGAGGGGGCGATCTGGTCCGGCCGAACCAGGACGCCCGGGAGCGCTTCCGTCGTACATCGATGCACAGTAATCAAATCGTGACATTAGGTCAACATGCGTCATACCTCGCAGATGACCATGACCTGCCACGATGTACGCAGCCCGCCGATCCGGCCCGTCAGCGCGTGAGGACCGCCACACACTCGACGTGGTGCGTCGTCGGGAACAGGTCGAAGGCCCGTAGGCTCTCCAGGCCGTAGCCCGCGTCCGCGAGATACGCGATGTCCCGCGCGAGCGCAGCGGGGTCGCACGCCACGTAGACGATGCGCGCCGGTGACAGCGCGACGATCTCGGCGATCGTCCGCTTCCCGGCACCGGTGCGCGGCGGGTCGAGGACGACGACGTCGGCTCCACCGATCGCGCCGTGCCCTGCGGTCCGCAGGACGCGCTCGACCGCACCGTGGTGGATCTCCACCTGCTCGAGGTCATGGACGTTGCGCCTCGCGTCCTTCGCCGCCCGCTCGTCCCCCTCGATCGCTACGACGCGCCCTACTACTCCGACGGCGTGCGCGAGCGGCACCGTGAAGAGCCCCGCGCCGGAGTAGAGGTCGAGGACGGTGGCGTCCGTGAGATCGCCCGACTCGCCGCGAGCCGCGTCGAGCACGACCTGGGCGAGGAGCGAGGGCGCCTCGCGGTGCACCTGCCAGAACCCGTCGGCCGCGACGCGGTAGCTGTGCTCGGTGCCGTCGACCGTGGCGGTCTCGGTCACGGAACGGCGGACGTTCGGCCGGTTGTCGACATGACCACCGCGCACCACGGCGTCGTCGACGAGCACGATCGCGTCCGTGCCGTTCGCGGGCGCGATGATCTCGATCCGCGCCCCCGCGTGCCACCGGCGTGTGAAGACCTTCTCCGCCGTCGCGGCCGCGAGGACCTCGGGCGTCGCGAGAGGCATCGTGTGGAGCGGGACGATGTCGTGCGAGCGGAACTTGCGCATGCCCGCACGGCCGTTCTCGTCCGCGACGAGGTCGATGCGCGTTCTCCAGCCGAGGCCGCCGCGCTCGTCGTCACCGGGAGCTGCCTCGACGACGACCTCGCGGTCGAGTCGTGCGATCCGCTGGAGCTGCTCCTCGACCACGCCTGCCTTCCAGCGGCGCTGCGCCTCGAGCGCGACGTGCGCGAGCTCTCCCCCCCCGACACCGTCGGCACCCGCCTGAGGCCAGGCCGACCGGACACGGTCAGGAGACGCTTCGAGGATCTCGACCGCGTCCGCGCGCCAGAACTTCGACGTCTCGCCGGAGTCCGTCAGACGCGCACGGACCCGTTCGCCCGGGAGGGTGTGGCGGACGAAGACCACACGCCCCTCGTGGCGAGCGACGCAGTGCCCACCATGAGCGATCGACCCGATCTCGAGCTCCACGAGGGCCGCGGGGACGACAGGCTCGCTAGGGTCGGCAGGGTCGGTGGTCAGAGCGTCAGAGTTGATAGGCACGGCTCAAGTATCCCCCGAGCGATGGCGACCACCGTCGCACGGCGGCCGCTCAGTAGCCGCGCGGGAGCTGCTTCGCGACGTAGGCCGTCCCTTCCAGACCGGTCTGCCCGGCTGTGGACGCCAGCTGCCACGGCACCGACGCCACGACGACACCGGGCGTGAAGAGCAGCCTTCCCTTGAGGCGCAGGGCGCTCTGGTTGTGCAGGAGCTGCTCCCACCAGTGGCCCACCACGTACTCGGGGATGTACACGACGACGAGGTCGCGCGGGCTCTCGCGCCGGATCGAGCGGACGTAGCCGAGGATCGGCCGCGTGATCTCCCGGAAGGGCGAGTCGAGGATCCGCAGCGGGACCGGCAGGTCGAGCTTCTCCCAGCGCGCGGTGAGGCTGGCCACGTCCTCCGGGTCGACGCCGACCGTCACGGCCTCGATCGTGCTCGGTCGGGACGCACGGGCGTACGCGACCGCACGGAGCGTCGGCTTGTGGAGCTTGGAGACGAGGACGATGGCGTGGACGCGGCTGGGCAGGGCCCGGTCCGCGCCCGGGTCGTCGCTGAGCTCGAGCTCCCGCGACACCGTGTCGTAGTGCTTCCGGATGGCCTTCATGAGTGCGAAGACCACGGCCATCGCGAGGATCGCGATCCACGCACCGTGGGTGAACTTCGTCACGAGGACGATGACGAGGACCGTCCCGGTCATCGCGAGGCCGAAGCCGTTGACGACGCGCGAGCGCACCATCTTGCGACGCACGGCCGGGTCCGTCTCCGTCCGCAGGCGCTCCGTCCAGTGCCGCACCATGCCGAGCTGCGACAGGGTGAACGACACGAACACGCCCACGATGTACAGCTGGATGAGCCGAGTCACCTGCGCGTCGAAAGCCCAGATGAGGATGATCGCACCGGCGGCCAGCGTGAGGATGCCGTTCGAGAACGCGAGGCGGTCTCCGCGCGTGTGCAGCTGGCGAGGCAGGTAGCCGTCCTTGGCGAGGATCGACCCCAGCACCGGGAAGCCGTTGAAGGCCGTGTTCGCCGCGAGGATGAGGATGATGCCCGTCACGACCGACACCGCGTAGAACGCCGGCGGGAAGCCGCGGAAGATCGCGTCGGCGAGCTGGCCGATCACCGGGTGCTGCACGTAGTCCACCGGGAGCGCGACACCGCCATCCGTCAGCTGCTCGTGCGGGAACTCGGCGTAGTGCACCTGCGTGACGCGCGCGAGGAACAGGATGGTGAGGATCATGGCCGCCGAGATGAGGCCGAGCATCGCGAGGGTCGTCGCTGCGTTGCGCGACTTCGGCTTCTGGAAGGCCGGCACACCGTTGCTGATCGCCTCGACGCCCGTCAGCGCGGCACATCCGGAGGCGAACGCGCGGGCGATGAGGAAAGCACCGGCGATCCCCGTGAGGCCTTCGTCAAAACCTGGTTGGGCGACCAGGTCGAAGCCTGCGCTCTCCGACATCGGCAGGTTCCCCGCGAAGTACCGGAAGAAGCCGACCACCGCCATGATCCCGATCGCGAACATGAAGAGGTACACGGGGATGGCGAAGAGCCGTCCTGACTCCTTGACGCCGCGCAGGTTGGCGAGCGCGAGCATCATGACGAGGCCGATGGCGAAGAAGGCCTCGTGGCCGCGCAGCGCCGGGAAGGCGCTCGCCGCGTACTGGGCACCGGAGGAGATCGACACCGCGACCGTCAGCACGTAGTCGACCATGAGCGCGCTCGCGACGCCGACGCCCGCGCTCGGGCCAAGGTTCTTCGTCGCGACCTCGTAGTCACCGCCGCCCGACGGGTACGCGTGGACGTTCTGCCGGTAGGACGCGACCACCGTGAGGAGCACGACGACGACCACGAGCCCGACCCACGGTGAGATGGCGGTCGCGGTGAACCCCGCGACCGCAAGGGTCAGGAGGATCTCGTCCGGGGCGTACGCCACGGACGACAGGGCATCCGAGGCGAAGACCGGCAGTGCGATCCGCTTCGGCAGGAGGGTGTGTCCCAGGCGATCGCTGCGGACCGGACGTCCGAGCAGCAGTCGCTTGGTGGCATCGACGATTTCCGGCACGTTGAGCAATGCTAGGCCTACTTGCGCACTTCTGACCCGCTACCGCCGGGGGACTTCTCGACGTGCCGCGCCCAGGGACCTGTCGGATATACCTGACGACGAACCTGGTATAGCGTTCCCGACTGTGCACTTCGTCATCATGGGATGCGGGCGGGTCGGAGCGACGCTCGCCCAGTCGCTCGAGAACTACGGCCACTCGGTGGCGATCATCGACCAGAACGCCGACGCGTTCCGTCGTCTCCCACCCGACTTCGGCGGGAAGAAGGTCACCGGTCTCGGCTTCGACCGCGACACCCTCGGGCACGCCGGGATCGAGGACACGTACGCGTTCGCCGCGGTCTCCGACGGCGACAACTCGAACATCGTCGCCGCCCGGGTCGTCCGTGAGACGTTCGGTGTGGAGAACGTCGTCGCCCGGATCTACGACCCTCGTCGGGCCGAGATCTACCAACGTCTCGGCATCTCGACGGTCGCCACGGTGCGGTGGACCGCGGACCAGGTCCTGCGCCGCATGCTGCCGATGGGTGCGACCGACGAGTACCGCGACCCCTCGGGGCAGATCCGGCTCTGCCAGGTCGACGTCCACGCAGGGTGGTTCGGCCGCTCGATCCGCACGATCGACGAGGCGAGCGGTGTGAAGAGCGCCTTCGTCACACGCTACGGCGACGGCGTCATCGTCGGACCGGACACGATCCTCCAGGAGAACGACATCCTGCACGTTCTCGTGCACACCGACGAGGCGGCGACCATGGAACGGGTCCTCACCCACGCACCGAAGGTGGAGAGCTGATGCGCGTCGTCATCGCCGGAGCCGGCTCCGTCGGCCGGTCGATCGCCCGCGAGCTGCTCGCGAACGACCACGACGTCACCCTCGTCGACCGTCAGCCGACGGCCATGCGCATCGCCCAGGTCCCTGACGCCGAGTGGCTGCTCGCCGACGCGTGCGAGCTCCCGACGCTCACGGAGGCGAAGGTCGACGAGTGCGATGTCATCGTGGCCGCCACCGGTGACGACAAGGCGAACCTCGTCATCTCGCTCCTGGCCAAGACGGAGTTCGGCGTCCCGCGCACGGTCGCCCGCGTGAACAACCCGAAGAACGAGTGGATGTTCGACGAGTCGTGGGGCGTCGACGTCGCTGTTTCGACGCCCCGGATCATGACGGCGATGGTCGAGGAGGCCGTCTCGATCGGCGACCTCGTGAAGATCTTCACCTTCCACCAGTCCGGCGCGGGGATCCTCGAGATCACCCTTCCCGACTACTCCCCCCTCACAGGGCGGCGCGTCGGTCAGATCGTCTGGCCGACGGACACCGTCCTCGCCGCGATCGTCCGCGGCACGCTGCCGATCGCACCGAGCGCCGACGACACCCTCGAGGTCGGCGACGAGCTGCTCATCGTCACAGGGCCGGATGCGTCCGAACCGGAGCTGCAGGCGATGCTGGTCGGCGCACCAGGACCCACGTCGCCCACAGGACCAGACCCCACAGCGGAATCCCCATCACCAGACGAGCCGTCCCCAGCCACCCCACCTGGTCAGTGACGTAGAGCGGGACCTGGACCGCGAGACGGACGGCGAACAGTCCCACCCACAACCACGTCGCGAGCATGTAGCGGCGCATGAGGCCCGGGTCGCGGCGCCACGCCGTCGACCACACGGGTGCGGCCGTGGTCTCGTCCTCGGTCGCCTCGTCGGCGGTACCCCGACGTGTCGCCGCCGGCGGGCTGCCGAACCCGGCGCGGAGCCCCTCGACGACCAGGCCGACGACCGGCCAGCGCAGGAGGGTCGTCAGGAGCAGCACCGCGAGATAGGCGACGTTCGTCCAGAGGCCCACGACGAAGTAGTCGCTCGCGTCGCCCGACCTCCACGCCCAGAAGACCCCCACTGCCACCCCGAGAAGCCCGCCGAGCGCCTGCGTGAGCGGGGTGCGCTGGAGGAGCCTGGCGACCACGGCGAGGACGGCGACCGACATCGACGAGACGAGAGCCGGTCCGAGCTCCCGCGTGGCGACGTAGACCACGACGAAGACGAGGCCCGGGGCCATCGCCTCGACGACGCCCCGGACGCCGCCGACGGAACCGAGGACCGAGAACTCGTCCTCGGTGAGGGCACGCAGGCCTTTCGCGGGAGCGGGCTCTGCAGCGGGACGGATCTCGGCGGTCGAGACGTCCTCGGTCACCTCGGACGGCTCCATCGGGTGGCTCACTCTCCCGGCCGAGCGCGGAGCTCGTACCGCGGGTTGTAGATCATCGGTCGCCCGCCCATCTGGCAGACGAGGCCTTCGACGCGCACGCGTCGGCCCGGCTCGATCCCGGCGATCTGACGGCGGCCGAGCCAGACGAGGTCGACGCTCGCAGAGCCGTCGTAGAGCTCGGCCTCGAGCGCAGGGACTCCCTGACGCGGGCGGAGGATGACGGAGCGGACGACACCTGAGATGACGACGCGTTCCCGGTTGCCGGCCTTCGCGACGGCGGTGCAGCCTGCCTGGGCGGAAGAGTCGGTGCGCTCTTCGTCGGCGGCGATCTCCTCCTGGGACGCGAGGATGCTGTGCATGGCGGTCTTGATGCTCATCAGTGGATCTCCGTGATCTCCGGTCCGCGGGTCAACGGGTCGAGCGTCGGCTCGACGGCGTTCTCCTCGGTCGGCGCGGCCCCGCCCGGGAGGGTGAGCGCGAGGAGGTCGCGCGGTGGCCGTGCGTCGTCTCCGCGCAGGACCACCGTGCCACCGAACACCGCCTCGAGCTCCTTCGCGGCATCGACGTCGATCGCTGCCTTGCCGCTGACGACACCACGCAGGAACCACCGCGGCCCGTCGTGACCGATGAAGCGTGCCGGGCGATGCCCGGTGCGGCCGTCTGCGGTGCGAGCGGGGAGCCGTGCGAGCAGCTCGCGACCGAAGGTCCCCGGGACGTCGTCCACCGATCCGCCCTGCTTGACGACCGACTCGGCGATCTCCCCACGGATCTCGTCCCAGATGCCCTCGCGGCGGGGCGCGGCGAACGCCTGGATCTGGAGGGCGGATCCGTTGAGAGCGATGCCGACACCCGTCACGCGCTGGGTCTTCTGGTCGACCTCCATGCGCACCTCCATGCCCTGGACGCCGGGCACCCAGAGCGAGCCGAGGTCGATCCGCGCGCCGCGCTCGGGCACCTCCGAGACGTCCCAGGGGCCCTCATGATCGGCTCGGGGAGCCTCGACGGCGTCCGTGGACGCATCGGGCGCGTCTGCAGCCGCTGCCTTGGGACTGCGTCGAAACAGAGCCACCGGTTTGTCTCCTTCAAGTGTGCGCCGGGCGTGGTCCGCCGAGCGGGACCACAGTAGACGCTTCGTGTTCGTCTCATGACAACACTAGGCCGATCTGTGGGCGTGACCTACTTCTGCGCTCCGGGCGAACCGGACCATCCGCCGCTCGACCCGAACCCGCCCTCGCCCCGTGCGGAGCCGGGAAGCCGCTCGGCCTCGACGAACCGGGCTCGCGCGACCTCCTGGATGATGAGCTGGGCGATCCGGTCGCCCCGTGAGAGCACGACCGTCTCGCGGGGGTCGGAGTTGTACAGGGTCACGCTGATCTCGCCGCGGTAGCCCGCGTCCACGGTGCCGGGCGCATTGACGATCGTCAGTCCGTGGCGGGCGGCGAGGCCCGAGCGGGGGTGGACGAAGGCCGCAAAGCCGTCCGGCAGGGCGATCGCGACACCTGTGGGGACGGTCCGCCGCTCGAAGGGTGCGAGCTCGACGTCGACCGTCGTCACGAGGTCTGCGCCGGCGTCTCCCGGGTGGGCGTACGCGGGGAGCGGGACCTCGGGGTCGAGCCGGGTGATGAGGACTTCGGGAGGGTGCTGGGTCACGCTAGGAGACTCTAGCCGCCCGCGGGTGCCTGGCATCATGGACACATGACCGACGACCTCTCCCCGCCCGCCCCTGCCTCCGGACCGCACGACGACCGGGGCGCGCGGACTGCCTTCCGGGAACGTCTTGTCCCGGGCATCGGGGGGTGGGTCGGGGTGCTGGCCTTCGCAGGGGTCTTCGGGGTCGCCCTGAGCGTCGTCACGCCGACCGTGGGCGTGCTCGTCGGTGCAGCGCTGCTCGTGCTCGGCGCGGTCCTCGCGTGGGTCACGTCGCCGGTGGTCGAGATCGTGGGCGGGGAGCTGCACGCCGGTGCGGCGCACATCCCGCTGCGGTTCCTCGGAGAGGTCAGGGTGCTCGACCGGGACGGTGTCCGGGAGCAGATGGGGCCGACGTGGGACCCGCAGGCCTTCGCGTGCCTGCGCACGTGGACCGGTGGTGCCGTCAGGGTCGAGGTGGTGGACCCTGCGGACGGCACGCCGTACTGGATCGTGTCCAGCAGGCGGGCCGTCGACCTGGCGGCTGCGCTCTCCGCGCGCGACTGATCGCGCGCGGACGCAGCCGCGAGGGCGCGTCGTGGTGCCAGGTCAGGCTGCGCACTCCGAGCAGATCTGGCGGCCGTTCTTCTCGCTGGCCAGCTGGCTGCGGTGGTGGACGAGGAAGCAGCTCGCGCAGGTGAACTCGTCAGCCTGGCGCGGGAGCACGCGGACCGAGAGCTCTTCGCCCGACAGGTCCGCGCCCGGAAGCTCGAACCCCTCTGCAGCCTCGGTCTCGTCCTCGTCCACGACCCCGGAACTCTTGTCGGACCGACGCGCCTTGAGCTCTTCGAGGGAGTCCTCGCTGAGGTCCTCCTCGGTCTTGCGCGGGGCGTCGTAGTCGGTTGCCATGTGGGGGCTCACACTCCGTTGCAGATGTAGTGGTCCACCGGCTGGAGGCCCGGTGGTGTGACGTCGGTTGCGACGTGTACGCAGTCAATGCTCGAACGACGCCGATTGTTCCCACGTCGCGATGGGATTGTGCACCATTTATCGGCCCCCCGCACACCCGGCTCCGGGTGACATCTGTCACCGGGTGATAAACACGGTGGTCAGGTCCCCACGAGCGTCGTGCGGAGGTCCACCGTCACGCGCCGCTGTCGGCATCCAGACCTGCGAGCACAGCCGCGAGCTCGGCCGCCGAGGAGGGCGCTCCGGCGACCGTCATGTCCGGGGTCGCGGGGCGCCCACGGAGCCCCGTCAGCGCGCCGCCGGCCTCCGTGACGACAAGTCCGCCGGCAGCCATGTCCCACGGGTTGAGGCCCCGCTCGTAGACGAGGTCGAGGCTGCCGTCGGCGACCATGCACAGGTCGATCGCGGCGGATCCGATGCGACGGATGTCACGGACCTGGGGCAGCACGTGCGTGAGGACGAGCGCCTGGGCCGCACGCCGCTCGCTGGCATACCCGAAACCGGTCCCGACGAGGCACTGCGCGAGCGGCTTCGCGTCGTTGACGCGCAGCGAGCGACCGTCGAGGGTCGCTCCCCCGCCCCGTGAGGCCGTCCACGTCCGGCCGTCGACCACGTGGAGGACGCAGCCGGCGAGCGGTACCCAGTGCTCAGGGTCGGGCGTCCCCGCGACCACGGCCACCGAGATCGCGTACGCGGGGATGCCGTAGAGGTAGTTGACCGTACCGTCGATCGGGTCGATCACCCACGTGAGACCGCTGGCACCGGCGACGTGCCCCTCCTCTTCCCCGAGGATGGCGTCGTCCGGACGCTCGGCGAGGATGAGGCGACGCAGCAGCGCCTCGGAGTCGGCGTCCATCTGGGTGACCACGTCGACCGGCGACGACTTGGTGGACGCGACCTCCACCCGGTCGGGTCGCCCCTCGCGGACGAGATCGCCGGCGGCGCGGGCCACGCGCTCGGCGAGGGAGCGCAGCGCCGCGAGGAGCTGTGCGTCGGGAAGGTCGGTCGGCACTGTCTGCGCAGAGTTCATGCCTCCATCCTGCCCGACGCACGCCCGCCGGCCGGTCGGGACGAGCCGGTGCCTCATGGATGCGACGGCGCACCGACCCACGTCCGCCACTGTTGGCGACAAAGGTGGCACGCTGGTCGTCGAGGCAGTGCCATGGGAGGACGAATGGTTGAGTTGAGCGCAGGTGAGCTACGGCTCGTCGGCCTGCACGACGACGGGGAGCATCTCCTGCTCGCGAGCCCCGGGGGCGCGCAGTACCGGTTGCCGATCACCGACGCGCTGCGCGCCGCGGTGCGCCGCGACCGTCCGCAGCTGGAGCACCTGAGGTCGACGTCGGCAGGTTTCCTGCCCCCGCGTGAGATCCAGTCGAGGGTCCGGGCCGGGATGACGGCGGAAGAGATCGCGACGAGCGCCGGGATCACGGTCGAGCAGGTCCGCCGGTACGAGGGGCCTGTCCTCGCAGAGCGCGAGTTCATCGCCCAGCAGGCGGCCGCCACCCGCGTAGGTCGTGACAGCAGCTCGCCCACGCTCGGTGACCTCGTGACGGACCGGCTGGCGGCGAGGGGTGTCGACACGAGCGATCTGGCATGGGACGCCGCGCGCCCTGACGGGCACGGCTGGATCGTCTCCGTCGGCTTCGAGGTGGGTGGCCAGGACCGGCTCGCCCGGTGGACCTTCGACCACTCCGCCCACGCGCTCCACGCACTGGAGGACGAGGCACGGTGGCTCTCCGAGACGGAGATCGCCGACGAGCCGATCCCCCGCCGTCACCTCGCTGCGGTGCGCAGCACGGTCTTCGACGTCGAGGCGGACGGGTCCATCCGGCCCGTCCTCGACGCCGTGGACGCGAGGCACCCGGGTGCCTCGCCCACCGGCCCGACCCCAGACGAGCTGGCGGAGACCGCTCTCGACGAGACCTCGTCGTTGCTCGACGACCTGCGCGGCCGACGCGGCGTACGCCAGCAGGTCGACCTCCACGACGATGACGACGACGGCTTCGAGGGTTTCGGTCCGCCCGCCGCGTTCGACCTCGACAGACCCGGACCACGCCCCGTGGGCGACGCACCCGGAGCGCACCCGCTCGACACAGGTTCCCTGCGCTCCGCCCGCGTCTACCCCGTCCCCTCCTCGGCCTCGCCTGCGCCCGGCGGTGCCGACGAGCGCGACGACGCACACGGCACGGACCACGATGCTCCACCCGTCGCGCTCGACGAAGGCGCACGTCCCGCGCCGCGCCGCGCCGCCGGGTCGTCGAGCGCCCCGTCGACAGGTTCGGCACCCACCGTCTCTGGGGGATCAGGTTCCCGACCGTCGGGTCCGGGGTCCTCGGACGCCGTCGAGGCGTCGTCCGAGCACGCGGATCCCGAGGACCGCGCGGCCGTCAAGGGGCGTGCACCGCGCCGCGCCCGGTCGAAGGTGCCGAGCTGGGACGAGATCGTCTTCGGGGCGAAACCCGAGTAGCACGGGCCGGTCAGGCGCTCACACGCCGACCGTGAGGAGCGGCACCCGCATCTCACGCGGCGTGAGCGAGCCGTGCACCCCGACGAGATCGAGCGACCGCGCGGTCTGGGTGCGCGAGTCGACGATCGTGCCGCGACCGGTCACCGCAACCACGACGTCGCCGATGTACGGGTAGACGTGGTCGCTCACAGGCCCGAGGAGCCCTGCCTCGATGATCTCGTCCTTCGTGGCGACGAGCGCTCCGTCGCCGAGGACGTCACGCCAGCGAGACACGACCCCTGCGACGCCCTCGCGCTTGCGCGCGTACACGTGGACGGCCCGCGGTTCTCCCGCCACGAGCTTGACACCCTCCGCGAGGCCCTGCGTCGCGGCGACGTCCCACCGATGCGTGAGGTCCACGTCGACCATCCCGTGGTCGGCGGTGACGACGACCTGCGTGCCGCGCGGCAGGAGCCGGACCAGCCGGGCGAGCTCGCGGTCCGTGCGTTCCAGCTCCTCGCCCCACGCCCGTGACTCCGAGCCGTGATGGTGCCCGACCTTGTCCACGTCCCCCCAGTACAGGTAGACGAGCCCCGGGGCCATGAGCTCGTAGGCGGTGACGTCCACGCGGTCGGCGAGCGACTCGGCGCCGCGGTGGAAGCCGCCTCGGAGGGCAGCCTGGGTCATGCCGGACTGCGCGAAGCGGGACGGGCCCACCGACGTCACGGATCGTCCTGCGGCGCTCATCCGCTCGAAGACGGTCTCCTCGCGCTGCAGCGTGGTGGGCTCCGCCGCCCCCTCCCACGAGACGAGGTTGGCGAGGCCACCGGTGCTGGGCTCACGGACGGTGTACCCGAGCATCCCGGTGCGTCCGGGGCACGTCCCGGTCCCGAGGATCCCGATGGAGGCCGCCGTCGTCGAGGGGAAGCCGCAGGTGAGGTCGGTCCCGTCGCGCAGGAGCGACCGCAGGAACGGGGCGTGGCCGCTGCGTTCCCGCAGGTTCTCGTATCCGAGACCGTCGACGAGGACGACGCAGACGCGCTCGGCCGTGTCCAGCCCGAGCAGACGGCGTGAGCGCTCGAAACCGCCGCTCTCGTCAGGTGTGCCGAGCGCTCCAGCCGCGGCCGGAAGCACCGCCGCGAGGCTCCGTCCCGTGTAGTCGGGGGCGAGGAACCCGTGCCGGGCGAGCTCGTCGGTCACGCCGGTGGTCGTGCCGGGCGAGCTCACCGAGATCCGCCGCGCGCGCCGTACCCTGTCGCCGCGGACAAGGCGCGTGCGAAAGAGACTGCGGCACGGACGGCGTCCTGGCCCTCGGCCTGGGCGCTGATCCGGACGAGGACGTCGTCGTTGGCCATCGAGCCGGTGAGCCCGTGGTCACCCTCGCACTGGGGGTCTCCGCACTGGGCAGGCTCCAGGTCGATGCGCGAGACGGCGCCCCAGCCGATGGCGAGCGTCAGCTCGGCCGGGGGGTCACCGGCCGCGTGCTTCTCCGGCGCGTTGACCATGTGCGTGAGGACCACGGACTTCACCTGGGACAGCGGCACGGCCTCGGTCGTGGCGGCGGCGCTCGACCCCGCGTGGGCGTGCGCGTGCGGGTGGGCGGGGTCTGCGTCCGTGTCGTCCTCCCCCGCGTGGTCGTCGACGTGGGCGAGCACCAGGCGAGAGGCTGTGAGCACGAGGACCGTCACGTGCCGTCGTACCTCCGACGTCGCGAAGGTCGTCTCGACGTGGACGAGGTGCGCCTCGACGGGCTCGTCGGCGAGGGCCACGTCGATGACGTCGGCGACGAGCTCGGGGTAGTACCCGGCTCGGTCCAGCTGGCGGCGAAGGTCTGCACGGTGATCAACGATGGGCGAGGGCACCCCACCATCCTAGTCAGGTGCGCACCGCGCACCTGTCGCCGGCAGCCGCGACCCGGTTCAGTCGGGGAGCGTCCGACGCAGACCGTCCTTGCGGTTGGCCGCGCCGAGCGTGACCCGTGCGGAGAGCACGGCCGCGCCGTGCTCGGCGACGACGACCGGGTAGAGCTCGAGCGAGCGAACCTCGGGGAGGTCGTCCGCCATCTCCGAGACCCTGCCGATGAGGTCCTCGATGGCTGCGGCGTCTGCCTCCGGCAGACCCTTGTAGCCGAAGAGACGCGGGGCCGCGCGCACGGAGCGGACCATCTGCGCGACATCGGTGGTCGTCAGCGGCGGCACTCCGTAGCTGACGTCGCCGAGCAGGTCGATGGCGTCACCGGAGAGACCGAAGGACACGACGGGGCCGTAGAGGACGTCCTCGGTCGAGCGCACCACGCACGCCACCCCGGCGGGCGCCATCCGCTGCACCTCGAGCGGTGTGGCCGACGCCCGCACGGCCGCGGGAAGGTGCTCTGCGAGCGACAGGCGCATCTGCTCGAACGCGGTCCGCAGCTCCTGCTCGTCGGCGATGTCGAGCCGCACCCCGCCGAGGTCCGCACGGTGGCGCAACGACTCGGCCGTGCTCTTGAGGGCGACCGGCCAACCCAGCTCGTGCGCCGCCTCGACGGCGGCGTCGGCGTCAGCGACCGGGACGGCTCGCCAGGTCTCGATGCCGTAGCAGCGCAAGAGGTCGCGTGCGGCCGCCGTCGGGAGATCGCCCTCGCCGTGCTGCTCGACGAGCGCACGCGCGCCCGTCACGTCGATGTCGGGGTACTCGAGCCCGCGCCCGTGGTCCTGCGAGCGCCACGCGGCGTAGGTGACGACGGCGCCGAGCGCGAGGACAGCATCCTCGGGCGTGGAGTAGGCGGGCACGTGGACGACCGTC
Source organism: Sanguibacter sp. 25GB23B1 (assembly GCF_040012415.1). NCBI lineage: Bacteria > Bacillati > Actinomycetota > Actinomycetes > Micrococcales > Sanguibacteraceae > Sanguibacter > Sanguibacter sp. 25GB23B1. The sequence goes on along the minus strand of NZ_JBDYKL010000038.1, from coordinate 19,325 downwards.
CCGTCCGGGCCGTCGACGCTCAGCTCGGGGACGAACCCGTGGAGCCCGAGGACGCTGACCACGGTCGGTCGGCTCGTCCTCGCGGCGGCCTGGGCCACCGCGCGCGAGAAGCGTCCGTCCTGGTCACCGAGCACAGGGACGTGGACGGCGACGACGACGTCGCAGGCACCCTCCGCGTAGACGTCGTCGACCGCGCGGACGATCTCGTCGTCGGCGGCATCCTCGGCGACGAAGCCTGCGGCGCCCGTGACGATCATGCCCGCTGCACCGGCCGCCTCGGCCACGATCGCTGCGAGCGGCGCGGAGCTCGCGATGATCCCGACCCGGCGACCGGCGGGCAGCGGCTGGTGGGCGAGGAGCTGGACGATGTCGATCATCTGGTGGGTGTTCTCGGCGCGGATCACCCCGGACTGACGGAACATCTCCTCGAGGGTGCGGCGCGGCGCCCGGGTGGTGCGCACGGCGTGCCCAGGCGGCACGATGTGGCCCGAGCGTCCTGCGGTCACGACGACGACGGGCTTGACGAGGCCGAGCCGGCGAGCGATGCGCGAGAACTTGCGGGGGTTGCCGATCGACTCGAGGTAGAGACCGACGACCGACGTGGACTCGTCGTCGTGCCAGAACTGCATGAGGTCGTTGCCGGACACGTCCGCGCGGTTGCCTGCCGAGAGGAAGGACGAGAGGCCGAGGCCGCGGCGTCGGACGGTGGCGAGGATCGTCACGGCGATGGGTGCGGACTGGCAGAAGAGCCCGACGACACCGGCGAGAGGACGCCGGTCAGCGAGCGAGGCGTTGAAGGTGGCGCCCGTGCGGGCGGCGAAGAGCCCGTACGACGCGGGTCCGACGATCCGCATCCCTGCGGCGTGCGCGGTCCGCACGAGCTCGCGCTGCAGCGCCAGGCCGTCGTCGCCGGTCTCGGCGTAGCCGGAGCCGAGGACGACGACGCCGCGCACCCCGAGCCGGGAGAGCTCACGGACGGCCGCGACCGAGTCCTCCGCCCGCACGGTGAGCACCGCGAGGTCGATCGGCCCGGAGACCTCGTCGAGGGTGTCGAAGCGGTCGAAGGTGTCGAGGGTGCCGTGGGTGTCGAGCGCGTCACGCACCGCGACGGCCGAGAGCCCGACGACGTGGAGCGGGACTCCCCCGGTGACTCCGAGACCGCCGGTGAGCGCGCGGACCGCGAGGCGGGTCTCGTGCGCGTCGGCAGAGCCGCGCACGGACGCGACGAGGACGACCGAGCGTGGGGAGAACAGGCCGTGCATGCTCCGCGCCTCGGCGCGGTGCTCGCGGTCGGCCATCACCTGGCGCGACCTGTCCGTGGGGTCGAGGTGCACGCTCACGGTGACGATGCCGTCGTCGACGTGCTGGGTCATGTCGTAGCCCGCCTCGCGGAACACGGCGAGCATCTTCCCGTTCTGCGGGAGGACCTCGGCCGTGAACCGCTGGACACCGACCTCGCGAGCCGCGGCGGCGACGTGCTCGAGCAGCACCGAGCCGACACCTCGGCCCTGGTACGCGTCGCTGACGTTGAACGCGACCTCCGCCTCGCCCGGTCCGATCCGGTCGAAGCGCGCGACGCCGATGATCTCCTCCTGCCCGGCCGGTGTGGACGTCACCCCGACGAGCGCGACCCGGTCGCGGTGGTCGAGGACGGTGAAGCGGGTGAGGTCCCGCGGCGAGAGCTGCTCCATCGCCGCGAAGAACCGCATGTAGGTCGAGCGTTCGGACTGTCCCCTGTGGAAGCGCTGCAACGCGTCGCGGTCCTCAGGACGGATGGGGCGCACGTGGGCCGTGCTGCCGTCGCGCAGGACGACGTCCGCCTCCCACTCCACCGGGTACGGCGGGGCCGCGGGGTCCTCCCCGTCCGGACCAGGGTCCACGTTGACGTCCTCTTCCGTGCTCACACCCCCCAGGCTATGGCCTCGGGCGCCGGACGTGGTGGACGACGTGTGGGCGTCCGCCTCCGGGTGCTCCCTGGTGGGCCCGTGTCAGCAGGCTCGTGTCACACTGTGGCGCGCCCACCACCCCACGCCCGGTGGAGAGGCAACAATGGACCGTTGACCGCTCCCCCGCAATCCTCAGGAGTCGTACCCATGGCACGCAAGCCGACCGGCGATCAGGTGATCGACCCGGCGGACGTCGTCGAGAACATCATCGACATCGACGTCGCGACGGAGATGGAGGGCTCGTTCCTCGAGTACGCCTACTCGGTCATCTACGCCCGTGCCCTTCCCGACGCCCGCGACGGCCTCAAGCCGGTCCAGCGCCGCATCCTCTACCAGATGGCGGACATGGGCCTGCGGCCCGACCGGGCGCACGTGAAGTCCTCCCGCGTCGTCGGTGAGGTCATGGGGAAGCTCCACCCGCACGGCGACACGGCGATCTACGACGCCCTCGTGCGCCTCGCGCAGTCCTTCTCGCTGCGCCTGCCGATGATCGACGGCCACGGGAACTTCGGCTCGCTCGACGACGGGCCGGCTGCCCCCCGCTACACGGAGGCGCGTCTTGCCGCGCCGGCGATGCTCATGACGACCGGCCTCGACGAGGACGTCGTCGACTTCGTACCGAACTACGACAACAAGCTCACCCAGCCCGAGGTGCTCCCCTCGGCGATCCCCAACCTCCTCGTCAACGGAGCGTCCGGCATCGCGGTCGGCATGGCGACCAACCTCGCCCCGCACAACCTCATCGAGGTCATCGCCGCCGCACGCCACCTCGTCGCGCGCCCGGACGCGACGCTCGAGGACCTCATGCGCTTCGTCCCGGGACCGGACCTGCCCACGGGCGGGAAGATCATCGGCCTCGAGGGCATCCGCGACGCCTACCGGACCGGCCGGGGCTCCTTCAAGACGCGCGCGACGACACGCATCGAGTACGTCACGCCGAAGCGCAAGGGCATCGTCGTCACCGAGCTGCCGTACCTCGTCGGCCCGGAGAAGGTCATCGAGAAGATCAAGGAGGGCGTCCAGGCGAAGAAGCTCTCCGGCATCACGGCGGTCACCGACCTCACCGACCGTTCCCACGGCCTGCGCCTCGTCATCGAGATCAAGACCGGCTTCAACCCCGAGGCCGTCCTCGAGCAGCTCTACCGCTACACGCCGATGGAGGACTCCTTCGGCATGAACAACGTCGCCCTCGTCGACGGCCAGCCGCGAACGCTGGGCCTGCGGGAGATGCTCACCGTCTGGGTAGCCCACCGCATCGACGTCGTCCGGAGGCGCTGCCGGTTCCGGCTCGACAAGAAGCTCGCTCGACTGCACCTCGTCGAGGGACTGCTCCTCGCGATCGTCGACATCGACGAGGTCATCCAGGTCATCCGCTCCTCGGACGACACGGCGACCGCCCGCGCGCGACTGCGCGAGGTCTTCGACCTCTCCGAGCTCCAGGCCGACTACATCCTCGAGCTCCAGCTGCGCCGTCTGACGAAGTTCTCGCGGCTCGAGCTCGAGAAGGAGCAGTCCTCCCTCGCGGAGGAGATCGCCGAGCTCCAGGCGATCCTCGCCGACGAGTCACGGCTGCGCGGCGTCGCGAGCCAGGAGATGGCCGACGTCGCGAAGGTCTACGGCACCCCGCGTCGCACCATCCTGCTCGACTCCGCCGGTGCGGGCGTCAGCGGGGCGATCGGGACGGTGAGCGTGCGCGGCTCCGCCGTGCCGCTCGAGGTCGAGGACTCGCCCTGCTGGGCGATGCTCTCCGCGACCGGTCTCCTCGCCCGCTCGAGCGGCGCCGAGGCACCGTTGCGGGACGACCACCGCCATGCGCACGACGTGCTCGCCGCAGCCGTGGCAACCACGGCCCGCGCCGAGATCGGTGCCCTCACCTCCCGCGGTCGCATCGTCAAGGTGTCCGTCCTCGACCTCCCGTCGCTGCCCCCGACGCAAGGCGCACCGAGCCTGTCGGGAGGCGTGCCGGTCGCCGAGGTGTGCACCCTCGACCCGGGCGAGCGCATGATCACGCTCGTCTCCCTCGACGACGACGCACCGACGCTCGCGCTCGGCACGGCGAACGGGACCGTCAAGCGTCTCGCTCAGGGCGACGTGCCCAACCGCGACGCCTGGGAGGTCATCTCCCTCAAGGACGGTGACGAGGTGGTCGGCGCGACCCCGGTCACGGACGCCGACGAGCTCGTGTTCGTCAGCTCGGACTCCTCCCTGCTGCGCTTCGCCGCGAGCGCGGTGCGCCCGCAGGGTCGGACCGCGGCCGGCATGGCGGGGATCCGGCTCGCTCCCGGTCAGCGGGTGGTCCACTTCGGCGGCATCGCCGCCGACGGTCCCGCGAGCGCGGTCGTGACGGTCGCGGGTGCCTCGGACGCGCTCCCGGGCACGGAGACGGGCAGCGTGAAGATCACGCCCTTCGACATGTACCCGGCCAAGGGGCGCGCGACGGGTGGCGTACGTTCGCAGCGGTTCCTGCGTGGAGAGGACACCCTCGTCCTCGCCTGGGTCGGGGTCGCTCCCCCGCACGCCACCGGCTCCGCCGGTCAGCCGATCGACCTGCCGGAGGCCGACCCGCGACGTGATGCGTCCGGCGTGGCGCTCCCCGCTCCGGTGCACGCTGTCGGCTGAGCCTCCCACCGCTCCGGCGCCACCCCTCGGGCCGCTCGCACCCCGGTGCCCGAGGGGCGGTCACCCGGCCGCCCCTAGACGGCCGGAACCTAGACTGGCGGCATGCTCACCCCCCGCGCCGCCGCGCTGAAGTCCGCCATCGCCACCCGGGTCGTCGTCGCCGACGGTGCGATGGGCACGATGCTGCAGGCGCACGACCTCACGCTCGCGGACTTCGCCGACCTCGAGGGCTGCAACGAGATCCTCAACGTCACGCGCCCTGACGTCGTCGAGGCCGTGCACGACGCCTACTTCGCCGTCGGGGTCGACTGCGTCGAGACGAACACTTTCGGTGCGAACTGGTCGAACCTCGGCGACTACGGGATCGACGACCGGATCGTGGAGCTCGCCGAGGCCGGTGCCCGCATCGCGCGCCGCAGCGCCGACAAGCACTCGACGCCGGACCGGCCGCGCTGGGTCCTCGGGTCCATGGGCCCGGGCACCAAGCTGCCGAGCCTCGGGCACACGACGTACGCGCACCTCAAGGGGACGTTCGCGCTGCAGGCGACCGGTCTCGTCCGCGGTGGTGCAGACGCGCTGCTCATCGAGACGTGCCAGGACCTGCTCCAGGCCAAGGCTGCGATCAACGGGGCCAAGGAGGCGATGGTCGAGGCCGGCGTCGAGGTCCCGATCTTCGTCCAGGTGACCGTCGAGACGACCGGGACGATGCTCATGGGGTCGGAGATCGGCGCCGCTCTCACCACCCTCGCAGCGCTGGGGATCGACGCCATCGGTCTCAACTGTGCGACCGGTCCGGCGGAGATGAGCGAGCACCTGCGCCACCTTGCCAAGCACTCGAGCGTGCCGGTGACGTGCATGCCCAACGCTGGTCTCCCCGTCCTCGGCGCGAACGGCGCCCACTACCCCCTCACCCCGGTCGAGCTCGGGGTCGCGCACGAGCAGTTCGCCCGCGAGTTCGGGCTCGGGCTCGTCGGCGGGTGCTGCGGCACCACCCCTGAGCACCTGCGCGCGGTCGTGGAGCGCGTCGGCGCGCGCCCGGTCGTCGAGCGGGCGCCGGTGCCCGAGCACGGAGTCGCGAGCCTCTACACGCACGTCGACTTCGACCAGGACGCGTCGTTCCTCGCGATCGGCGAGCGCACCAACGCCAACGGGTCGAAGGCCTTCCGGGAGGCGATGCTCGCGGAGAACTGGGAGGAGTGCGTCCAGATCGCCCGGGCCCAGACGCGTGACGGTGCGCACCTGCTCGACGTCTGCATCGACTACGTCGGCCGCGACGGGGTTGCCGACATCCGGTCGGTCGTCTCCCGGCTCGCGAGCGCGTCGACCTTGCCGCTCGTCATCGACTCGACCGAGCCACCCGTCATCCAGGCCGGCCTCGAGCTCATCGGCGGCCGCGCCGTCGTGAACTCGGTGAACTTCGAGGACGGGGACGGCCCGACGTCGCGCTACGGCCGCATCATGCCGCTCGTCAAGGAGCACGGTGCCGCCGTCATCGCACTGACCATCGACGAGGACGGCCAGGCGCGCACGGCCGAGGGCAAGGTCGCCATCGCGTCACGCCTCATCGACGACCTCGTCGGCACGTGGGGGATGTCCGTCGAGGACATCATCGTCGACACGTTGACGTTCCCCATCGCGACCGGCCAGGAGGAGACGCGCCGCGACGCGATCGAGACGATCACCGCGATCCGCGAGCTCAAGGCTCGTTACCCCGGTGTGCACACGACCCTCGGAGTCTCCAACGTCTCGTTCGGGCTCAACCCGGCGGCCCGCGTGGTCCTCAACTCGGTCTTCCTCCACGAGGCCGTCCAAGCCGGGCTCGACTCCGCGATCGTGCACGCCGCGAAGATCCTGCCGCTCGCGAAGATCCCCGACGAGCAGCGTCAGGCGGCGCTCGACCTCGTGTGGGACAAGCGCGAGTTCGACGCCGACGGTGCCATGACCCACGACCCGCTCGCGCGCCTGCTCGACCTCTTCGCCGGAGTCGACAGTGCCGCGCTCAAGGACGTGCGCGCCGCCGAGCTCGCGGCGCTCCCCCTCGGCGAACGGCTCGAGCGCCGGATCGTCGACGGCGAGCTCAAGGGGCTCCACGACGACCTCGATCTCGCGCTCACCGAGGGCATGCGGGCCCTCGACATCATCAACGACCACCTCCTCGCGGGCATGAAGGTCGTCGGTGAGCTCTTCGGCAAGGGCGAGATGCAGCTGCCTTTCGTGCTCCAGTCAGCTGAGGCGATGAAGACCGCCGTCGCGCACCTCGAGCCGCACATGGAGAAGTCCGACGAGGCCGGCAAGGGCACCATCGTCCTCGCGACCGTCCGAGGAGACGTCCACGACATCGGGAAGAACCTCGTCGACATCATCCTCACGAACAACGGGTTCACCGTGGTGAACATCGGCATCAAGCAGACGATCGCAGCGATGATCGACGCGGCCGAGGAGCACGGTGCTGACGTCATCGGCATGAGCGGCCTCCTCGTGAAGTCGACCGTCGTCATGAAGGAGAACCTCCTCGAGCTCTCCGCCCGCGGCCTCGCGGGGAAGTACCCCGTGCTCCTGGGAGGCGCCGCGCTCACGCGCACGTACGTCGAGGACGACCTCGCCGGGCTCTACGACGGCGAGGTCCGCTACGCCAAGGACGCCTTCGAGGGCCTGCGCCTCATGGAACCGCTCGTCCGGATCGCTCGCGGCGAGGCCCGCGACGCGGTCGGCCTGCCCCCGCTGAAGAAGCGTCGCCACGCCCTCGTCTCCGTGACGCAGACCCCGGACGAGGATCTCCCCTCCCGCTCGGACGTCGTTGCCGACAACCCCGTGCCGACACCACCCTTCTGGGGGACCCGCATCGTCAAGGGGATCGCTCTCGCCGACTACGCCGCGTTCCTCGACGAGCGCGCGACCTTCATGGGGCAGTGGGGTCTCAAGCCGTCCCGCGCCGACGACGGCGCGTCCTACGAGCAGCTCGTCGAGACCGAGGGCCGCCCCCGCCTGCGGGAGTGGCTCGACCGCATCAAGACCGACGAGATGTTCGAGCCGGCGGTCGTCTACGGCTACTTCCCCGCGGTCTCCGAGGGCAACGACGTGATCGTCCTCCACCACGAGGGGCCGGACGGCGGCTCGGGCGGCACGCCCGGCACGGAGCGGCTGCGCTTCACCTTCCCTCGTCAGCGCCGCGACCGCCACCTGTGCCTCGCGGACTTCGTCCGGCCGAAGGACTCGGGCGAGGTCGACGTCGTCGGCTTCCAGCTCGTCACCGTGGGCGCCACGGTCAACGACCACACCGCGAAGCTCTTCGCGGCCGACAAGTATCGGGAGTACATGGAGCTCCACGGCCTCTCCGTGCAGCTCACCGAGTCGCTCGCCGAGATGTGGCACTCCCGCATGCGCGAGGAGCTCGGCTTCGCCGCCGAGGACCCGGCAGACCTCGAAGGGATGTTCAAGGTCGCCTACCGCGGCGCCCGCTACTCCCTCGGCTACCCGGCGTGCCCCGACATGGAGGACCGCCGCAAGGTCGTCGAGCTCCTGCGCCCGGAGCGCGTGGGCGTCGAGCTGTCCGACGAGCTCCAGCTCCACCCCGAGCAGTCCACCGACGCCTTCGTGTTCCACCACCCGCAGGCGAAGTACTTCTCGGTCTAGCCGAAGGTCCCGCGTCGCCGAGCACGGCGGAAGGTCCCGAGGACCGGCCGCCCGAGGACGACGACGGCGACGGCGTTCGTCACCGCACGCACGGTGTCCCAGGGGAGCGACGTGACGACCGTGAACGCGACGAACCGGCGGACGTTCTCGGCGAGACCTCCCCCGGGCACGTAGGAGATCCTCGTGTCCCCGCCGAGCGCGAACGGCCAGAACCACAGGTTCATGAGCGCGCCGAAGACGTAGGCGACGACGACCGCGTAGCCGGCGAGCGCGGCGATCTCACCGCGCCCTCGGGGCCGCACACGGCCGGCGAGGAACCGCCCGAGGAGGCCGGCGCCGAGGCCGATCCACGCGGCGGCGAACATCTGGAAGGGCAGCCACGGGCCGACGCCGGCCGTGAGCAGCGCCGACGCGAAGAGCGACATCGCCCCGAGCAGGAAGCCGAAGGTCGGGCCGAACACGTACCCGGCGAGCACGAGCAGGAAGAACACGAGCTCGACGCCACCGGTCCCCGCGCTCACGAGCCTCAGCGCGGCATTGACCGCACAGAGCACGCCGAGCATCGCGAGGCTCCTGGCGTCGAGCCCGTCGGAGCCCAGCTGCGCGAGCACGAGCACGAGGAGCACCGGCAGCAGCACGAGCACGAGCCACGGCGCGCTCTGCCCGCCCGCGCGGGGCAGGACGCTCGCGAGGAGGGGCCAGCAGAACATCGCCAGGCCAAGGACGCTCGCGACGGCGAGCAGGACGACCGACGCTGCCCGCCGACCGGGGGCGACCTCCCGTCCGAGGAGCGAGGCCACCGGCTGGTCCGTCATGAGCGATCCGTGACGACGACGTCGTCCATGCGCATCCAGGGACCCGGGGAGAGGATCTTCGCGATCTGCGGGGCGAAGCCGGGCGACCCCGTGAGCATCGGGCGCGCGTCGCCGTCGGCGACGACCTCGCCCTGGGTCATGAGGACGACGCGGTCGGCGACGTCGGCCGCGAGCTCCACGTCATGGGTCGCGACGACGACCGCCACCCCGCGCTCGGCCATCGAGCGCAGCGCCGCCACCAGCCGGACCTTGGCGTCGTGGTCGAGACCCCGCGTCGGCTCGTCGAGGAGGAGGACGGGCGGCTCGGTGGCCAGCACGATCGCGAGGACGAGCGCGAGACGCTGCCCCTCGGAGAGGTCCCGCGGGTGCACTCCCGGGTCCACCCCGGTCGCTCCGGTCGCTCCGGTCGCTCCGGTGCCGCCGCCCACGATCGAGTCGAGAATCGCCCTGGTCGTCCCTGGCGCGCGGTGCGCGTCGGAGTCGGACGCGGCGCACTCCTCGGCGACCGTCTCGAGGTAGAGCATCGCCGTGACGTCCTGCGGGACGAGCCCGACGAGCGACCGCGCGCGAGACGGGGACACCGCGTACGGGTCGACACCGTGCACCTCGACCGTTCCCCCGTCGCGCCGGCCGCTGCCCTGCAGGCTCCACAGCAGCGACGACTTGCCGGAGCCGTTGCGGCCCATCAGCGCGGTGATCTCGCCCGCCTCCAGTGCGAGGTCGACGCGGTCCACCGCCGGGTCCGTGCCATAGCGCACGCTCACCTGGTGGGCGACGAGCACGGGGCTGCCACGGCGAGCCGTACGTGGAGCAGGTTCCGGGGGCCGGACGAGCGTCGGGACGAGGTCGCGGGCGAACCTGCGGGCGTCGCGGACGGTGAGCGGCACCGGTGACCAACCGGCAGCCACGGCCAGCCGGACGATCGGTGGGGCGACCGACGTGCCGGGCAAGATCTCCTGCGGAGAGCCCGTCGACACTCCCCCTGCCCCGTCGAGGAGCACGACCGTGTCCGCGAGCGGGACGACACGCTCGAGCCGGTGCTCAGCCAGGACGACCGTCAGCCCGAGGTCGTGCACGAGGCGTCCGACCGTCGCGAGCACCTCCTCTGCGCCGACCGGGTCGAGCGCCGAGGTGGGTTCGTCGAGGAGGAGCGCACGTGGTGCACCGGTGAGCACCGCGCCGATGGCGACGCGCTGCTGCTGGCCGAGCGAGAGCGTCTCGAGCCGCCGGTGGCGCAGATCGGCGATCCCGACGAGGTCGAGAGTCTCCTCGATCCGCCGCCGCATCGTCCTCGGGTCCACACCGTGCTGCTCCATGCCGAACGCGAGCTCGGACTCCACGTGCGCCGTGACGAAACCGAGCGCGGGGTTCTGGCCGACGTAGCCGACGGTCCCGGCGAGGTCTCGCGGTTCGACGTCGCGCGTGGACCGACCGTCGACGAGCACCTCCCCCGTGACCCGACCACCGGTGAAGCGTGGCACGAGCCCGTTCATCGACCGCAAGAGCGTCGACTTCCCCGTACCGGTCGGACCGACGACGAGGGCCAGCTCGCCGGCGCCGACGACGAGGTCGACGTCCGCGAAGAGCACCGGGGCGCCGTCGTAGGCGAAGCCGAACGATCGCAGCTCGATCATCGAGCCCTCCTCGACGCCACGAGCACGGGGACCGCGAGAAGGAGCGGGCCGAGGAGCGCAGGAACGCTCAAGGCCGGTCCGCCGCCGAGCGCAGGCGTCCTGACCGACGGTGCGACGAGCACGGTCACGACGAGCGCAGCGGCGAGCCCGCTCGCGGCCGTGACCGTCGAGCCCGCCCCCCAGCGGTCCGGCCGGTAGACGGTGCGCCGAGCGGTCCGGTCGAGGAGTGCCGCACCCACGCCTGCTCCGACGGCGCAGCCCGCGAGCGACGGCGCGAGCCACACCGGCCACGCGTCGTCGAGCAGCCCGTAGGCCGCGAGCGCCACGCACAGGACCGCACCGAGCACGCAGACCGGCTGGCCTGCCGACATCATCCGACCGGTGGGGCTCAGGCCCCTCGGCGCTGGCAGGCTCGCACCCAGGCCGCGCGCCTCCATCGCGGCCGCGAGCGCGACGGAACGCTCCATCGTGGACTCGAGCACGGGCACGACGACGCCCCGGAGCCCCGACCGTCCTCCGCGCAGCCGTGCGGCGCTGCGGACGTCCTGGGCGCTGCGGGCCAGCTCGGGAAAGACCGAGACGGCGATGACGAGGGACGTCGAGAGCCCGGCGAGCGAGGGTGGGGCGTGCTTGAGGAGCTGGAGCACGTCGGCGAGCGTGTGAGCGGCGCCGACCGCGAGGATGACGGCGGCGAGCTGGAGTCCACCGCTCACGGCGCTCGAGAGCGCGTGGGTCGTGAGCGTGCCGAAGAGCTCGAGCGGGCCGATGGTCACCGTCGGGAGGGTGAGGAGCGGTGTGCCACCGCTGTCGGGAAAGACGCAGCGGAACACGACACGCACCACGACCACGGCGGCGGACACCCAGAGGTAGAGGCTGAACCTGCGCAGGTCCCCGGGCGATGCGCAGGTCGCCACGACGAGGCACGTCGTGGCGACGAGGAGAGCGAGCACGAGGATGTTCGACGTCAGGGTTGCGGCCGTCGCCGTCGCGAGCGCCCACACCCACCACGCCCCGGGGTGGACCGGGAGGGTGGACCCGGCGGGAGTCATCGGCGTCTCCGCGCGAGTGCGACGCTCGCGAGGCCCATGACCACGACGAGCGTCACGGCGACGACAGCCAGGACCGTGTCGTCCGAGGCCCCCGTGCGCCGGTCGTCGGCGCTCGTGCCGGCGGTCGCCTCGGACGCGTCCTCGGGCGACCCGGTGCGCCAGGTCCAGCCGTCGCCCACGATCCCGTCTCGTGCGTCCTCGGCGGAGACCGACGGTGGTTCTGGGCTGTCCGTGCCCAGCGAGAAGACGAGGCCCAGCGCGGCACCCGGTTCGAGCTCCAGGTTCGCCGCGCCAGTCTGCGCGTAGGTCCATGCACCGCCGGGTGCGGCCGTCCAGAGCGTCCAGTACGCCTGTGCGGACGGTGTCCGGTCGCATGTCTCTCGGACGACCCCGCCGTCGGGCAGGACGATCTCCTCGGACGGCCCGGGGCGCCCGTCGACCCTGCAGACGAACGCGGCCCCCCACTGTGCCGTCCCGTCGACGCGGACGCCGGCGTCACGCAGCGCCTCGAGCCCGTCTGCGCTCCCCGGCGTCGTCGGGTCGCTCGGTGCACACCCGATCGACCCGACGCCAGCGGACCCGTCCGCGGCGGGGGGCAGGGCTGCCGTGTCGACGACGACGAGGACCCCCTCGCACGGCGACGACGGGCGAGCGCCCTCGGCCCGCACCGCCGGGGCACCGGCGACGAGCCCTGCAGCGAGGACGGTGGCGACGAGAGGAGCGAGCACGGCGACTCCTAGCCGAGCAGCCCGGCCAAGCCCGTCCCCGCGAGTGCGACGAGAGCCTGCGACGTCGCCCGCGCGTCCGGGACCCCGGCGATCGTCAGGGCCCCAGCATCGTCGCCCGAGTCCACCATCTGCGCCTCGAGCCACGCGAGCGCCTGCGCGTCGTCCTGCGCTGCGTCGTGCAGACCGATCGCGGCGACCGCGGTGCTGTTGACGCTCGGCTCTGCCGGTTCGGCCGAGAGCCAGTACTGTCCGTCGGCGTCGCTCTGTGCCGTCTCGGTCAACCAGTCGACCGCGCCGGCGACGCGTGGGTCCTCGACCGGCACGCCGGCCGCGACGAGCGCAGAGACGGCGAAGCCCGTCGCGTCGGCGTCGGCGTCGCACGTGCCCGTGGGTTCGTCCGCGAGCGCTGCCGGGTAGCCTTCGCCGGCGCACTGCTGGGCTGCGAGGAAGTCGACGGCCGTCGACGGCGCCTCGCCGGCCTGGCTCAGCGCGAGCACCGCCCAGGACTGGGAGACCGTCTGGGAGTAGTCGGCCTCGCCGAGGTCGGTGAAACGGCCTGTGGGTGCCTCGCGAGAGGTCAGCTCAGCGAGGAGGTCGCGGCCGGTCGCCTCAGCCGGGTCCAGCCCCGCGACGGTGAGCGTCGCGGCGAGCTTCGCGACCGATCCCACGTACAGGCTGGTCGCTCCGTCCCCCACGTAGGACGTGACGACCTCAGGGTCGGCGAGGGCCTCCGCGACCGTGGCTGCGGCGGCGGGGTCCCCCGCAGCCGTGAGCGCGAGCGTCACGTCGGCGGTCAGGCCGGGATCCGGGTAGCTCTGGCCGTCGAACTCCGTGACGAAGAGGCCGTCGACCCCGGCCTGCTCCATGAGCCAGGCGCTCGCGACGACGGTCGCCCCGGGGGCGGCGGTCGCGGTCGGCGACGGCTCGGGTGAGTCCGCAGGGGAGCAGGCGCTCAGGGCGAACGCAGCGAACGCCACGAGGCTGGTGAGAGGGAGAGCACGCAATCGACGACATCCTCGGTGTGGTGGGGAGAGCCTCAGCACAGCGCTGGAGACCCTGAGAGTCTAGGTCCGGGGGCGTCCCCGGGCCTTCGCCGTCTCACGCCCCGCACCCCGCAGGTGCGGCTCCGTCAGAGCTCGAGGGAGTACATCCGCGACCCGCTCGACTTCACGAAGCCGAGGCTGGAGTAGAGGCTGGAGGCCCCCGACGGGTTGTCGGCGTCGACGTCGAGCTCGGCGAGCTCCATGCCGCTCTCCCTGTAGGCGTCCATGGCGGCGGCGATGAGCGCGACGGCGATCTTGCGACCTCGGTACCCGCGCCGGACGCCCAGGGTCTCGATGTACCCGCTCGTGTGCCCCGTGACGGGCCAGTCCTGCTCGTAACGGCTGGAGAGGAGATATCCAGCGACGTAGGGCGTATCGGTGGACGCCTTCGTCGTGTCGACCACGACGAAGCTCCACCCGGGCGCGAACATGCTCCGGCCCTGGACCCACGACTCCCGCGTCGCGGGCTCGCTCCCCCAGTGATCACGGAACGCGTCGTTGTGCGCCCGGCGCGCGGCGTCGTCGAGGCTCTCGTCCCACGGCACGACCCGCAGCTCCGGCTCGAGCGCGACGTCGTGCGTGGGCGCAGCCAGGTCGCGGCGCAGGTTGGAGTAGAACCGGACGGCCGTGTAGCCGGCGGCCTCGAACAGGTGCCACTGGTCCGGCGCGGTGTCGTCGAGGAACGCAGCGATCCGACCGGGCACGTCCTTGCCCGACTCGGCGAGCTTCTGACGGGCTCGTGCGGTCATCCAGGCGAGCACCTCGCGGCCCACGCCGGCACCACGCACCTCCGGGTGCACGCCACCCGCGATGAACACGCGGACCACGGACTCGTCCCCGGGCGGCGCCTCGACCGTGCCGTAAGCCCGGAAGACTCCGTGCTCGTCGATGCCGACGACCGTGTCCCGGGCGTTGTCCTTCCACTCGCCGACGAAGATGTCGTCGACCTCGCTGGGGGCCGTCCGGTACGGTGTCCCGTCCGCGTCCTCGATCGTCGCCATGAGGGCTGCGAGCCGCGCACCGTCGGCGGGGCCCATCGGGCGCCACCGAAGACCGAGGTCCGCAGAGGGCAGGGACACGACCGTCGGCGCACCTGCCCGCTCGGCGATGCTCGCACGTCTCGTCGTCTCACTCATGGATCCAGCTCTCGCTCATGGACCCAGACTAGGGACACCACTGGGGTCAACCACCGCTTTTAACACTGATGTTACGCATCGGACACCCGAGAGCCAGGCCACCGACGGGCACCTCCGGGGCCCCCACCCGCGACGGCGCCCGTCACCCGGGCCTCCTCAGGCGTCGATGCGCGACCGGTCGAGGGCGTTCGCGCCCGCGATGATGAAGTCCTTGCGCGGTGCGACGTCCGAGCCCATGAGGAGCTCGAAGACGTTCTCGGCGGCCTCGGCGTGGTCGGCCGTCACCCGTCGGAGCGTCCGGTGGCGCGGGTCCATGGTCGTCTCCGCGAGCTGGTCGGCGTCCATCTCCCCCAGGCCCTTGTACCGCTGGATGTCGTCCTTGTAGCGCTTTCCCGACTTGTCGAGCTTCTTGAGGGTCGCAGCAAGCTCGGCCTCGGAGTAGGTGTAGATGTACTCGTTCTTGCGGGACCCCGCACCGATCACCTCGACCCTGTGCAGCGGCGGGACCGCTGCGTACACGCGGCCGGCGTCGACGAGCGGACGCATATAGCGGAAGAACAGCGTGAGCAGCAGCGTGCGGATGTGCGCACCGTCGACGTCGGCATCCGTCATGAGGACGACCTTGCCGTAGCGCGCGGCCTCCAGGTCGAACGACCGGCCAGAGCCCGCGCCGAGCACCTGGATGATCGCGGCGCACTCGGCGTTGCGCAGCATGTCGCTCACCGAGGCCTTCTGGACGTTGAGGATCTTCCCCCGGATCGGGAGCAGCGCCTGGAAGTCGGACGAACGCGCGAGCTTGGCGGTGCCGAGCGCACTGTCACCCTCGACGATGAAGAGCTCGCTGCGGCCCACGTCGTCGCTCCGGCAGTCGGCGAGCTTCGTCGGGAGCGACGAGGTCTCGAGCGCGTTCTTGCGTCGCGAGATCTCCTTCTGCTTGCGCGCGGAGAGCCGCGCACGCATCTCGGCGACGATCTTGTCGAGCAGGAGCGAGGCCTGCGTCTTGTCGTCGCGCTTGGGCGACGAGAACATCGCGGTGATCTGCTGCTCCACCACACGAGAGACGATGGCCCGCACCGGGGCCGTGCCGAGGACCTCTTTCGTCTGCCCCTCGAACTGCGGCTCAGCGAGGCGCACGGTGAGGACGGCCGTGAGGCCCGCGAGGACGTCGTCCTTCTCGATCCGTTCCGCGCCGTCCTTCGTCGAGACCTTGAGCTTGCGTGCGTTCGTCTCGACAGCCTTGCGCATGACCTTGAGCAGCCCTGCCTCGAATCCGGCGAGGTGCGCCCCACCCTTGGGGGTCGAGATGATGTTGACGAAGGTCCGGACCTCGGTGTCGTAGCCGGTCCCCCAACGCATCGCGACGTCGACCTCGCAGTCGCGCGTGACCTCCTGCGGGGTGAGGTGACCGCGGTCGTCCAGGACGGGCACAGTCTCCTTGAACGTCCCGGCGCCCGTGAGGTGCCAGGTCGCCGTGACGGGCGCGTCGGGCGCGAGGAACTCGACGAAGTCGACGGTCCCACCGTGGTGCACGAACGTCTCCTCGTGCGGCCCGGACTCCCCCGGGGTGCCGGGCAGGCCCCGCTCGTCACGCACGGTGATCTTCAGGCCCGGGACGAGGAAGGTCGTCTGGCGCACGCGGGTGACGAGCTCGTCGTAGGAGAACACGGCGCTCTTCGGGAAGACCTGACGGTCCGCCCAGTACCGCACGCGTGTCCCCGTCTGACCTCGCTTGGCCTTCCCGACCACGACGAGCTCCGAGGTGTCGGTGAACGGCGTGAAGGGCGAGTCCGGGCCAGGTCCGGACGCAGAGTCGTCGAAGAGACCCGGTTCTCCGCGCCGGAACGTCATCCGGTGGATCTTGCTCCCGCGATCGACCTCGACGTCGAGTCGCGAGGACAGAGCGTTGACCACGGATGCACCCACGCCGTGGAGCCCTCCGGACGCCGTGTAGGAGCCGCCCCCGAACTTCCCGCCGGCGTGCAGCTTCGTGTAGACGACCTCGACACCGCTCAGTCCCGTCTTCGGCTCGACGTCCACAGGGATCCCGCGGCCGTCGTCGCTCACGGACACGGAGGTGTCCGCGTGCAGGACGATGCCGATCTGGGTGCAGTGCCCACCGAGAGCCTCGTCGACCGAGTTGTCGATGATCTCCCACATGCAGTGCATGAGGCCGCGGGAGTCGGTCGACCCGATGTACATGCCGGGGCGCTTGCGCACGGCCTCGAGCCCCTCGAGGACAGAGAGGTGCCGCGCGGTGTAGCTGGATTCAGCGGATGCAGTCGTCACGGTGACCGAGCCTAGTGCCTCCCACCGACGCTGCTCTGCTGCCGTGCCGTGCCGCAGCGGAGGACGGACCGAATACGCGCGGAGCGAACCACCCGCTCTCGGTACGCGCAAACGTGGACCCAGGTGGTTTCATTGCAGAGTGACTACAACGACGACTGAAGCTCTGACCGTGGCCGACCGCTGCGACCGCTGCGGCGCTCAGGCCTATGTTCGCGTCCTCCTCCCGGCGGGCGAGCTGCTGTTCTGCGCGCACCACGCGCGCGCTCACTCCGACGCCTTCGCGAGCATCGCCACCCACATCCAGGACGAGACGGACCGCCTTCTCGAGGAGCACGGCGCCGGCGCACGCAGCTGACGCTTCCTGGATCGACCGCTTCCACCTCGACGCGGTCCCGACAGCACGCACGAAGGAGCCCGCCCCCTCGAGGGGGCGGGCTCCTTCGTCGTTCCGGCTCTGTCGAGCCCAGGCGGTCCTGGTCAGTCCAGGTAGTCGCGCAGGACCTGTGACCGGCTGGGGTGGCGCAGCTTCGACATCGTCTTGCTCTCGATCTGCCGGATGCGCTCACGCGTCACGCCGTAGACCTTGCCGATCTCGTCGAGCGTCTTGGGCTGCCCGTCCGTGAGGCCGAAGCGCATGGACACGACACCCGCCTCGCGCTCAGAGAGCGTGTCGAGCACCTGGTGGAGCTGCTCCTGGAGGAGCGTGAAGCTCACCGCGTCTGCGGGGACGACCGCCTCGGAGTCCTCGATGAGGTCACCGAACTCGCTGTCGCCGTCCTCGCCCAGGGGCGTGTGGAGGGAGATCGGCTCGCGTCCGTACTTCTGGACCTCGACGACCTTCTCGGGCGTCATGTCGAGCTCTTTGGCGAGCTCTTCCGGGGTGGGCTCGCGCCCGAGGTCCTGGAGCATCTGACGCTGCACACGAGCGAGCTTGTTGATGACCTCGACCATGTGGACGGGGATTCGGATCGTGCGTGCCTGGTCGGCCATGGCACGGGTGATCGCCTGACGGATCCACCACGTGGCGTAGGTCGAGAACTTGTAGCCCTTCGTGTAGTCGAACTTCTCGACGGCACGGATGAGGCCCAGGTTCCCCTCCTGGATGAGGTCGAGGAAGAGCATCCCGCGGCCGGTGTAGCGCTTGGCGAGCGAGACGACGAGTCGCAGGTTGGCCTCGAGCAGGTGGTTCTTGGCACGACGACCGTCGCCCGCGATCCACTCGAGCTCCCGGCGCGCCTTCGGCTCGAACTTCGTGTCCGACGCGAGCCGCTCGTCCGCGAAGAGACCGGCCTCGATGCGCTTGGCGAGGTCGACTTCCTGCTCCGCGTTGAGGAGCGCGACCTTGCCGATCTGCTTGAGGTAGTCCTTGACGGGGTCCGCCGTCGCGCCGGCCGTGATGACCTGCTGCGCGGGAGCGTCGTCGTCGTCCGCGTCGGAGTACACGTAGCCGCGAGACTCGTCGCCCTCCTCGGCCGCCTTCTTGGCGACGGCCGCGGGGTCGACCTCCTCGAGCTCGGCGACCTCGACACCGTCGGACACGTGGCCCTCGTCGTCGGACGCCTTGCGCCGGGGGCGCTTGACGGGTGCGGCCTTCGCCGCGGCCGCCTTGCGCGGAGCCCGCTTGGGGGTCTCGGACTCGACGCCCTCCCCCGAGGTGACGACGTCGGCCGGTGCGGCTGCAGCAGCCTCGGCCGCTGCAGCCTTCTTCGCTGCCGCGGTCGTCCTCGGCTTGACGGCGCGAGCGGTCGCGGTGGTGCTGCGAGTCGTCGCGGCCGCAGCGACCTTCATGGTCGGGAGGTCGACGTCGACGCCGGCGGACACGAGGGCGCGGAAGACGACCTTGAGACGCTTGGCGTCGGCAACCTCCGCGTGCTCGCAGGCAGCGCGGAAGCTCTCGGCATCCACACGGCCGTGGGTCGCCCCACGTCGGATGAGATCTTGCAATGCTGGGTGCTCGAATTCGCGCGGAAGAGCGGGATTCGCAGAGATGGGCGCCACAAACGACCTTTCGGCATCTCAGGTAGGCGGTGTCCGGCTGGCTCCGATGGTGTTCCAGAGCTGCCGTAAACCCATATTGTACTTGCCGACACGGCGAGTCACGCCCTCGAGGGGCGATCTGGCCGGGTTCCCTACCGACTTCTCGGGTGATCTCCGGTCGTGGTCACGTCCGGCACCGAGGACTCCGGCGGCTGCCGGGGCTCTGGAGAGAGAACGTCCGACGGACCGAAAAGATTCCGGGTCAGCCCTGGAGCTGGCGCTCGGGCTTGACCGCGAGCACGGGGCACGGGCTCTCGAGGAGGATCCGCTGGGCGTTCGACCCGAGGATGAGCTTCCCCACCGGGCTGCGACGTCGCAGCCCGATGACGATGACGTCCGCAGAGACCTCCTCGGCGACGGCGATGAGGTCCTCGGAGACGTCGTGACGCTCGTCGAGCA
>NZ_JBDYKL010000037.1:0-49147 GCF_040012415.1 Sanguibacter sp. 25GB23B1 | reverse complement strand
GTCGACCGGGGGGTCGGGCGGGGCTGTCGGGCGGGGGTCCCAGGTCGCTACGCTGGACCGATGTCCCTGTCCGCAGGTTCCCCGAACGTCCGGATCGAGCCGTGGTCGGCCGCGGACGAGGAGCTGTTGGCGCGCCTCAACACTCCGGAGATGATGGTCCACCTCGGTGGCCCAGAGACGGACGAGAAGCTCCGGCGACGGCACGCGAGGTACCTCGACGGTTGGCGCACCGGTGCCGCCCACGTGTTCCGGGTCGTCGTCGTCGACGCGACCGCCGGGCGCCCTCCCCGCTCGGCCGGTGCGGTGTCCTGCTGGCCCACCACGTGGCACGACGACCCGGTGTTCGAGGCCGGCTGGAGCATCCTGCCCGAGTTCCAGGGCCTGGGGGTGGCCACGTCGGCAACCGTCGCGGCGATCCGTGAGACCGCACGCCTGCGGGCCTGCACAGGGGACGGGCGTCGGCGTCACCTCCATGCGTTCCCGAAGCTGGAGAACATCGCGTCGAACGGGGTCTGCCGCAAGGCCGGTCTCACCTGGGGCGGGGAGTGCGAGCTCGAGTACCCGCCGGGGAACCTCATCCGCTGCAACGACTGGTCCGTCGATCTCGACACGGTCGCCCTTGAAGTGGGCTCTGTGCCGGATTTATCCTGAATGGGTCGACGGCGATCGGCGCCGCCGCGCCTTCCCGAGGAGCCTCGCATGCCCACACGTGAGTCAGTAGCCGTCGGTGCGCCCTGCTGGATCGACCTCAGCACGAGCGACGTGGATCGAGCGAAGACCTTCTACTCCGCGGTCTTCGGCTGGACGTTCGAGGACGGCGGCGAGGAGTACGGCGGGTACGTCAGCTGCTTCCTCGACGGCTCCATGGTCGCGGGGATCATGGCGAAGGAGCCGGGCTCCGAGTACCCCGACGCGTGGTCGACGTATCTCGAGGTCATCGACGCCTCGGCGACCGCAGCGCGCGCCGCGGCTGCCGGTGGCCAGGTGCTGGTCGAGCCGATGCCGATCGGCGGACAGGGCGTCATGGCCTTCTTCGCCGACCCGGGGGGCGCGCCGATCGGCGCCTGGCAGCCGGGCGAGCACACGGGGTACCGCATCGCCGACGAGCCCGGCGCACCGTGGTGGCACGAGCTGCGCACCTCGGCCTACGACGCCTCGGTGCGGTTCTACGAGGAGGTCTTCGGCTGGGAGACCCGCGTGTTCAGCGACACGGAGGACTACCGGTGCACGGTCCAGGTCGCAGCGGGCGTCGACGTCGCCGGGATCGAGGATGCAGCGGGTGCGCTGCCTCCCGGCGTTCCCTCCACGTGGGACATCTACTTCGCGGTGAAGGACCTCGACGCCACCCTCGCGCAGGTCGTGGAGCTCGGCGGGAGCGTCGTCCTCCCACCCGAGGAGACCACGTTCGGTCGCCTCGCGACGGTGGCCGACCCGACCGGCGCGACCTTCCGGCTGCGAGCTCCGTCGGCGGTGGCGTAGTCCGTGCGTGTCTCACGGTGCGACGCCCCGACGAGCGAGGCACGATGGGGCCATGACTGACGAGGCAACCACCCCACCCTCCACAGCAGCCCCGCAGGACGAGCACCGCACGTACGACGTCGTGGTCGTCGGCGCCGGCGCAGTCGGCGAGAACGTCGCCGACCGCGCGGGACGCACCGGTCTGAGCGTGGTCGTCGTCGAGCAGGAGCTCGTCGGTGGCGAGTGCTCGTACTGGGCGTGCATGCCGTCGAAGGCGCTCCTCCGCCCGGGTGCCGTGCTCGCGGCGGCGCGCGCAGTCCCCGGCGCGGCCGAGGCCGTGACCGGCCAGATCGACCGGGCCGCCGTGCTGGCACGACGCTCGTCGTTCACGTCGCACTGGGACGACGCGAGCCAGGTCGAGTGGCTGGACGGCGCCGGGATCGCGCTCGTGCGCGGTGCCGCGCGCCTCACCGGCCCCAAGGAGCTCGAGGTCACGAGCGACGACGGTGGCGTCCTGACGCTCACCGCACGCCACGCGGTGGTGGTCGCGACCGGCAGCGAACCGGTGATCCCCGAGATCGACGGGCTCGCGCGCAGCGCACCGTGGACCAGCCGCGAGGCGACGTCCGTCGAGGACGTGCCCGCGACCCTCGCGATCCTCGGTGGCGGCGTGGTCGGCGTCGAGATGGCCACGGCGTTCGCGGACCTCGGCACGCACGTGACGCTCATCGTCCGCGGTGACGGGCTGCTCAGCGGCTTCGAGCCGTTCGCCGGCGAGGCTGTGGCTGCGTCCTTGAAGGAGCTCGGCGTCGATGTCCGGCTCGGCACCCAGGTGGTCGAGGCGCACCGGGAGGAGGGCGGCGTGCACCTGCGCCTGACGACCGGGTCGGTGCTCGTCGCGGAGCAGGTCCTCGTCGCCACCGGACGGCGTCCCGCCACCGCGGACCTCGGGCTCGAGACCGTCGGCCTCCGGCCCGGCGCCGCGCTCACGGTCGACGACTCGCTCGCGGTCAAGGGCGTGGCCGACGGCTGGCTCTTCGCGGCCGGCGACGTCACCGGCCGCGTCGCCACGACCCACCAGGGCAAGTACCAGGCACGCGCCGTCGGCGACGTCGTCGCTGCCCGCTTCGGTGCGCCGGACGCACCGGGCTCGACGACGCCCACGGACGGACCGGCGGTCCCGGGCAGCGGGCGACCGAGCGCTGCAGCCGAGGCCGGTGCGGGCCCGTGGAGCCGCTATCGCGCGACGGCGGACCACGCGTCCGTCCCGCAGGTCGTCTTCACGCGCCCCGAGGTCGCGAGCGTCGGCCTCACCGAGTCGGCCGCGCGCGACGCCGGGCTCACCGTGCGGACGGTCGACTACGCCATGGGATCGGTCGCCGGCGCGTCGGTGAGCGCCGACGGCTACGAGGGCACCGCCCAGATCGTCATCGACACCGACCGCGGCGTCATCGTCGGTGCCACGTTCGTCGGCCCCGAGGTCGCCGAGATGCTCCACGCCGCGACGGTCGCCGTCGTCGGCGAGGTCCCCCTCGAGCGCCTGTGGCACGCGGTCCCCGCCTACCCGACCGTGAGCGAGGTGTGGTTGCGCCTCCTCGAGACCGCAGGTCTGTGACGGCACCCTGGCGCCCGGCCGTGACGTCGGCGACGTCCGGCCGCAGGCCCGTGACCACGGGCGGGACCTGCGTCGGCGTGCCACAGGTCCCCGACACCGCGAGGCGCTCGGGAGTATGCTGACGCGGACGCCGACAACGCCCACCACGACGAATCGAGAGCTCGATGAGTGAGAACGTGTCCCTCACACCACCGGGGACGTCGCTCGTCCTCAAGGCGCCGGAGCCGGTCGCCGTCGTCGAACCCGAGCAGGCCGGCGGCATGGTCCCGGTCGATCCCGCGCGCAAGCAGGAGCTGTCCGCGACCGCCCAGGCCTACGCGGTCGAGCTCTCCTCGCTGACGCCCAACAGCCCCGAGCTGCAGGCGAAGATCACCGAGATCACGAACCTCGGCCGCGACGAGATCGCGGTGGCCGCGAACTCGTCCAACCGGATGCTCGAGCGCCCCGCGTCGGCCCTCGCCGCCGCGAAGGGCAGCGGGGACGGCGCCGACGCGCAGGCCCGCGTCGCCAAGACGCTCACGGACCTCCGCTTCCAGGTCGAGGACCTCACGCCGAACCGCAGCGACCTCACGGGCGTGCGCAAGATCCTCGGCTTCATCCCCGGGGGCAACAAGATCGCCCGGTACTTCGACAAGTACAAGTCCGCGCAGGTGCAGCTCGACGCGATCACGCGCTCGCTCGCCGCGGGCCAGGACGAGCTCCGCAAGGACAACGCGAGCATCGAGCAGGAGAAGGTCAACCTCTGGACCACCATGGGGACCCTCTCGGAGTACACGATCCTGCTCGACGGCCTCGACCGTGCCGTCGAGGCGAAGATCTCCGAGCTCGACGTGACGAACCCGGCCCAGGCGAACGCCATGCGCTCCGACGTGCTCTTCGCGGTCCGCCAGCGCAGGGAGGACATCCTCACGCAGCTCGCCGTCTCCGCCCAGGGCTACCTCGCGATGGACATGGTGCGCGCGAACAACGTCGAGCTCATCAAGGGCGTCGACCGGGCACGCACCACGACGCTCTCGGCGCTGCGGACCGCGGTCATCGTCGCGCAGGCGCTGACGAACCAGCGGCTCGTCCTCGACCAGATCACGGCGCTCAACCGGACGACGAGCGACCTCATCGCGTCCAACGCCGAGATGCTGCGCACGCAGTCCTCGGAGATCCACCGCCAGGCCGCGTCGTCGACGATCGAGATCGAGAAGCTCGAGAAGGCGTTCGCCGACGTGTTCGCCACGATGGACGCGATCGACACCTTCCGCGCCGAGGCGGCGTCCTCGATGTCCGTGACGATCGGTGCCCTCGAGGGGCAGATCGAGCGGGCCCAGCCCTACCTCGCGCGGGCGCAGTCCCGGAACGAGATCGCTCCCTGAGGCCTCGATGATCAGCTCGTGGTTCGGTCGCGGCAGGGACGACCCGGCCGACGAGGCCGCGCCGGCACCCGCCGACCCGGCCCCGCCGGTCGCGCCCGGACGCACGTTCCGCGACGCGACGGACGCCTACGTGCGCGGGATCGAACGGTCGACCAAGCAGTACGGGTCGACCCTGCCCGTCCAGGCGTCGGTGCAGCTCTTCACGATGGTCGACGCCCTCGACGAGCTGCTGCGGCACACGCTCGTGGCGCCCGCGAACGTCGACGAGCAGATCGCGATCGAGTTCATGGTGAAGGACTACATCCCGTCGACCGTGAGCGCGTATCTTGCCTCGCGGGCGGACCAGGCGACGAAGGATGCGCTCCTCATCAGCCAGCTGGGCCTGTTGTACGATCGGGTGCATTCGATGATGGAGGCCGTCTACGCGCATGACAGTGCACAGCTCGAGATCAACGGCCGTTTCCTGCGCGAGAAGTTCGGATAGAGCGTCCTAGATGCCGTCCACGATCCTCGTCCGGGGTGCCAACACCTCCGTCTCCAAAGCTCTCCCCTCCGTCTCGAACATCACCGTCGGCTTCTCCTGGGACGTCGTCCACGGGAACGGTCCTGCGACCGAGATCGTCGCGTGCGCGATCGTCTGCGGCCAGGACGGCAAGGCCGTCACCGACGAGCACGTCGTCTTCTTCAACCAGATGCTCGACCCGGACGAGGGTGTCCTCTACGACGAGAGCGGCAACCTCCCCGGTGGCGACGCCGAGCAGATCGAGGTGAGCGTCGGCGCGATCCCGTCGAACGTCGCGCGCATCGCGTTCGTGCTCTACGTCAACCCGGACCTGCGCCGGCCGGGCACCTTCGACAGCGTGCGTGACGCGGTGGTCCGCGTGCTCGACCGCAGCGGTGACGAGTTCATCCGCTACCCCGTCGACACGAAGGACAAGGAGCTCGGCGCGACGAGCGCGATGCTCGCTGCGGAGCTCTACCGGCGGGGCGACGAGTGGAAGTTCCGCGCCGTGGGCCAGGGGTACGTGGGCGGCGTCCGCGACGTCGCGAGGGACTTCGGGTTCACTCTCTGATGAGCGGTGCGACCGTCCCGTTCCTGCGCCGCCGCCCGCCGCACAAGCCGTCGCCGGCCGCTGCGGCGTCGATCGCGCCCGCGCTCGCCCTGCGCCAGCCCGACCCGGAGCGCACGCTGCGCGCCCTGCCGCGTGTGCGCGGCGCGGGCCGCCTCGAGCCGCACGCACCGATGGTCGTGCTCGACCGGCGGCAGTCCGCGATCGGATCGCTGCGGGTCGTCGTCGATCCCGCGCCCGAGTGGACCGGTGTCCTGTGGGAGCTCGCGGACGGACGCTCGGGTACCTCGGAGGACGTCCCGCTCGACGCCGGCCGACGCGCCTACGTCTCCCGCGGCTCCGCCGGTACGGCCGCCCACTACGACATCGGGCTGCGCCACGTGCGCGACGTGCGCCGGATCGTCGTCGGTGTGCCCGCGACGTCCGTCATCTCGGTCGAGCTCGTCGGCGGCACGACGATCGTCTGCGCCCCGGGGAGCACAGCGCTCGCGCTCTACCAGCACGACGGCGAGATCTACCTCCGCGCCGACGACGACCCGTACCCGTCCCAGGGGCACCTCCGCGCCGCGTACGGCATCTAGTCTCTGCGTGGAGCGCAGGCCGAGGTGCGCCACGACACTCTCGCGCGATACGAGGCCTCGTTCACGAAGCGGGTGACTCGAGGGCGGAGAGCTCCAGGACCAGCTCCATGCACCGCAGGCGGGCCGGTGACCAGTCGTAGGGCATCTTCCTGACGGCTTCGCCTGCGCTCATGGACTCGTCCCCCGGGCCGGATCCGTGGTCGGCTTCGTCCTCACCTCCGTCAGCGGTAGCGGGGTGCGCGGCGTCCCAGGAGTCGACGAGCGCCTCGTCGTCCTGCGCCAGACCGGAGTCCTCGATGACGGCGTTCAGAGCCAGCTCGAAGGCGTGCCGTTCGGCAGCCACCTGTGCTACGCGGGGGTCGTCGACAGCGATCGTGTCGTCGAGCGCCTCCTCGGCGGCGTCGACGCGGTCGGACTCCTCCCGCAGACCCGGGTGGGTGGCCAAGGCGATGTAGCGGGTGGCGTTGATCGCCGCACCGAGCGGGCCGAAGATCCGTTCGATGACGAGGATGTTGTCCAGGTCCGCCGGGCGCAGGGCGCCCTCGGGCAGGTTCTCGAGGCGGCTGGTGACGAGGTCGGAGAGCAGGCCCATCTTGCTGCCTCGGGTGCGCATGCGCTGCACGGCAGCCCGCTGCCGCTGCAGCTCTGCTTCCTGGGCGACGAGTGTTCTCTCCAGCCGTTCGAGGATGCCTGCCACGCCGTGGTCGCTGTCGGCACCAGCAGGAGCCACGTCAGCAAAGGCGTCTCGGATGACGTCCAGGGCGATCCCGGCGTCGGCCATCTTGCGGATCCACAGCAGCCGGATCATCTCGTCGTAGCCGTAGCGGCGGCGGTCGTCGCTGCCCCGCTCGGGCTCGGGGAGCAGGCCGATCTCGTGGTAGTGACGGATCGCCCGCGGGGTGGTGCCGACGAACGATGCCGCGTCACCGATCTTGACCTGACGCGGCGGGATGAAGGACGAGAACATGACCGGGCCTTCCTCGGTGGGCGGGACGTGCGTCCACCAGACCACATCACGCTACGGAAGGTGCAACTCCGAGCACCCCGCCCGGCACGCGTGGTGGCGCAGGGTGGGGGCGCTCGTCGTCGCCGCTACGCGAGCGCCGCGTCCGAGGAGAAGACGAGGCCGAGCGTGACGGTCCCGCTCTTCAGCGCTTCCTTCGTGAGCGGCCCGCCCGCGTCGAGGGACGTGAACTCGGCGATCTCGATGCCGTAGGTGTCCTCGAGGCCCACCTGGCAGAACGGGCGCTCGGGGCACTCCGGCGGTCCGCCGAGGACGACGCCGCCACAGGTCTCGGCGAGGTCCGTGAGCGTCGTGAGGTCGTGCTCGGTGGCGAAGGCCTCCGTCACGACGAACGCGTTCTGGTCCTGCGCCTCGGCGGGCTCGCCGACGACGATCCCGACGCCCTCCGCGAGGGTCGTGAGCTCGGTCATCGTCGCGTCGAGGTCGGGCGTGGCCACGGGCTCGGCGCCCTCGCCGTTCGCCTTGACGTTGAGGAACTCGGTGAGGGTGCTCACGTACTCGGGCAGCACGGTGACGGAACCGGACTCGAGGTCGGTGAGGTAGAGCTCACGGTTGCCGACGTCCTGCGTCGAGGCGTCGTACCCGGCCGAGCTGAGCACCTCGGCGTAGATGTTCGCGAGGGTCGCACCCTCGGAGAAGTTCTGGGACCCGACGACGATCTGGCGGCCCTCGCCGACCTGCTCGGTCGCGGCGAGGCCCTGCTCCTCGACGAACGCCTGCGCGGCCTGCGCGGACGTCTGCCGGTCGACGTCGACCGCCTTGTTCAGCGCGACGAGGCCCTCGGTGTCGAGCACGGCCGAGACGGAGTTGAGGAGCTCGATGAGCTCGGGGTCCTCGGCGGCTGCCGCACCGTTGACGGCGGGGATGATGTTGTCCGGGTTCTGGAGGTTCTGGTCGTCCTCGAGCGCCACGAGCGTGTCGCCCGGGACGGCCTCGCAGACCTCGAGACCGGACGCCGCGGTGGTCGAGGTGTCCTGGGCGCCGCTGTCGGACGAGCCCGGCGAGCCGCAGGCCGCGAGGAGGACGACGACGCCCATCGCGGCGGCGAGCCTCGCCGTCGGTGCGGGCGTGAACGTGAACCTGTGCATCGTGCTCTCCTCAGGGGGCGGGACGTGTCGTCGACCATTCCATCCTGGGTCGGGTCCTACGGCAACCTCTCAGGCGGACTCGCGGCGCGATGCCGCTGTGACACGCATCTGACGCGGTGTCACCAACCGCTGACCGAGCGCGAGGACCCCCTCGACGAGGAGGCACAGCACCGCGACGAGGAAGCCACCGGCGATGACCTGCCCGTACCGCTGCGTGCCGAACCCCTCGACGACGATCCGCCCCAGACCGCCACCGCCCACGAGCGCCGCCAGCGGGATCGTGGCGACCACCTGGACCGTCGCGCTCCGCAGCCCCGTGGCGATGAGCGGCATCGCGAGCGGGAGCTCGACGCCGAGCAGCACGCGCCGTCCCGAGAGTCCCATCCCGCGCGCGGCGTCGCGGACGTCGGCGTCCACACCGACGACCCCCGCGTAGGCGTTGGCGAGGATGACGGGCAGCGCGAAGATCGCGGCGGCCAGGACGGTCGGGCGGTTGCCGAAGCCGAGGCCGGTCGTCGCGAAGATCGTCAGGAGAGCGAAGGTCGGCAGGGCACGCGACACGTTCGCGACCACCACCGTCGTCGCGCCGGCGCCCGCGCCCGAGCGTCGGCGCACGCCGCCCGACCGGGACGCGCCCGCCCGAACAGCACCCGGAGCGAGGGCGCCGTGCCCGAGGAGCACGCCGAGCGGGAGCGCCACGACCGTGGCGAGCAGCACCGCGACCACCGTCATCGCGAGGTGCTCCCCCGCGAGCGCGAAGACGCCGGACGGCCCGGTCCAGTTGAGCGGGTCGTTGAGCCAGAGGACCGCGAGCCGCAGGTCGTTCATCGGGTCACCCGCGTCCGTGCCCACGGCGTGACGAGGCGCCCGACGAGCGAGAGGACGAGGTCGAGGACGAGCCCGAGGAGGAGGCAGAGGATCGTCGCGGTCATGATCTGGGCACGGTACCCGCTGGCGAAGCCGCGGAACATCAGCTGGCCGAGACCGCCGTACCCGATGACGACGCCCACCGTCATGAGGGCGACGGTGCTCACGGACGCCAGCCGCACACCGGTGACGACGCTCGGCAGGGCGTTCGGCAGCTCGACGGTGAGCAGGAGTCGCCATCGGCCGTAGCCGAGCCCGCGGGCGGCGTCACGCACGTCAGGATCGACCCCGCGCAGCCCGACGAGCGTGTTGCGCACGACGAGGAGGAGCGCGTAGAGGACGAGACCGACGAGGACGGTGGTGCGGCGGTCCCGGAGGAACGGGTAGACGACCGCGAACAGCGCCAGGGACGGGATCGTGTAGAGGACGCCCGTCGTGCCGAGGACGAGGCCGGAGAGGCGGGGCCACGTGTGCGCGAGCGCCGCGAGCGGCACGGCGACGAGCAGCGCGAGGACGACGGCCTGCACGGTGAGCGACGTGTGCTGCCCGAGGTACCGCAGGATCTCCGGCGCGTTGTCCTGGACGTACGACCAGGACAACCACGGGTTGGCAGGCTCCTCGGGGATCACCTCAGCGAGGCTACCGGGACAGTCGCCCGATCGCGCCGCGAGCCGGGTGGGACGGTAGTGTCGCGCGCATGGCTGCCAAGGGTCCTTCCGCGACGCCGGACGACGTCCTCATCCGTTTCCGAGGGGTCCGCAAGGAGTTCGCGAGCGGCACCGTGGCCGTCGAGGGTCTCGACCTCGACGTGCGGCGGCACGAGCTCCTCGCCCTCGTCGGGCCGTCCGGGTGCGGGAAGTCGACCACGCTGCGCATGGTCAACCGGCTCGTCGACCCCACCGGCGGGCAGGTGCTCCTCGACGGGGAGGACGTCGCGGCGAGCGACCCCGTGGCCCTGCGGCGGCGGATCGGTTACGTCATCCAGCACGTGGGCCTGTTCCCCCACCGGACGGTCGCGCAGAACGTCGCGACAGTCCCTCGGCTCCTCGGCTGGGACCGGAGGCGGACCGCAGACCGCGTGGCCCAGCTCCTCGACCTCGTCGGTCTCGACACCGGCACGTACAGCCGCCGGTACCCGCACGAGCTCTCCGGGGGCGAGCGCCAGCGCGTCGGGGTCGCCCGTGCCCTGGCGACCGACCCGCCCGTGCTCCTCATGGACGAGCCGTTCGGTGCGGTCGACCCGGTGGGCCGGCGCCGGCTGCAGGTCGAGTTCCGTCGCATCCAGGAGGACCTCGGGACGACCGTCATGCTCGTGACGCACGACATCGACGAGGCGGTGCGGCTGGCCGACCGGGTCGCGGTGTTCAGCAAGGGCGGCGTCATCGAGCAGGTCGACGACCCTGTGCGGCTGCTCGCCCAGCCGGCGAACGACGTCGTGGCCGAGTTCATCGGTCAGGGTCGTGCGCTGCGCCTGCTCGGGCTCGGGACCGTCGAGCGCGCGGATCTCGCGCCTGCCGGAGAGGTCGCGTCGGCGTCGTCGATCCCGCTCGGGGCCGGTCTCGACGACGCGTTCTCCGCACTGGCAGCCACGTCGGCGGACTCTCTCGACGTCCTCGAGGACGGGCAGGTCGTCGGACGGCTCACGGCGTCCGCCCTGGTCACGTCGTTGCAGCGTCTTACGGAGACCGGCCGGGACTAGCCTCGACCACATGAGGGTTTCCTCACTTTTGTCTGGTTTACTGCCGTTTCAGGGCCGGTGCTGCTGCCTGCCTCGAGACCGCTCGACCGACGGAGGCCCGCCGCATGCTCGTTCGACCACGTCACGCCGTCCACCCCGGAGCCGCGCTGCTCGTCGCGATGCTGCTCATGATCGCCGGCCTCGTAGCCGTCGCGCCGACCGCCGGTGCCGCCGCCGCACAGCTCCTGCCCCTCACCGTGACGAACGGCTCAGGCCTCCCGGGCGAGACCCGCGTCTACGTCATCGCGCGCGACCAGGCCACCGGCGCTCAGGGCTGGGTCGACGCGCCGGGACGTGGCACGCGTTCGACCTCCCGGAGAGCATCCCTGACGGCACGGCACCACCCTTCGCGCCCGACACGTCCATCGCCGGCCCCGCCGACGGCGAGAGCATGACCGTCCACCTCGGTCCGGGCCTCGTCGGAGGGCGCATCTACCTCGCCTTCGACGCCCCGCTCCAGCTCTCGCTCACCCCCGGCGGCCTCGTCGAGCCGGCAGCATGGCTGCCGAGCGACCCCAACCACGCCGTCCGCTACGACTGGGTCGAGTTCGCCCGCGACGGCTCGCGCCTGTTCATCAACACGACGATGGTCGACATGTTCAGCGTCCCCCTCACGGTCGGTGTGACGAACGCCGACGGGAGCACCGAGACGCAGGGCAAGCCGGTTCCGGGTGCCCGTGCCCAGGTCTTCGACGACCTCGCGGCCGACCCGAGCACCGCCGGTCTCGTGCAGCTCGGCCCCGACGGCACTCCCCTGCGCGCCATCGCGCCCGTCCACGGCATCCACCAGGGCCTCGTCAGCGACGCCCACCTCGACACCTATGTCGCTGATGCGTGGTCCTACTACACGGCGCACCCGCTGACGGTCGACACCGCCCTCGGTGCCTTCACCGGTCGGGTGACCGACGGGACCTTCACGTTCCACGACTCCACCGGCACCCCGGTCGGGTCGTTCGCCGCACCGACGACCGTCGACGTCTACGCCTGCCAGGGCGCCCTGCAGCCCGCCGACCAGCCGAACCAGACCGCGGCCCTCGCCATCGGCGCGCGGATCTGTGCGGCGCTCAACCGCGGGACGCTCTCGACGGCGACGCACCAGGGCTCGGACCGCCAGCCGACGGACGACCCCGACGCCTTCTACCCCGCCACCGGCACGTCCAACCTCTACTCCGCGGCGATGCACCGCAGCCAGGCGAACGGCAAGGCGTACGGCTTCGCGTTCGACGACGTCGCCGACTTCAGCCCGAGCATCAACTCCGTCGAGCCCGTCGCAGCGCGGCTCACCGTCGGGTCCGTCGCGGCTCGGGCCATCGAGGCCCCGGTCGCCACCGACGGAGCGCCGCCCGTCGCGGCTCCTGAGCCCGACCCGGTCGAGACTCCCGTCGCTGCAGAGCCGACCGCACCGCCGGCGCCGGCCGACGTGGTCGCACCCCCGACCCCGGTGACCGAGCCGGCGCACCTCGTCAAGATCCGGTGCATCTGGGTCTCGATGCGCTGACGTCGGGCTGACGTCAGGGAGCGGGCTCTGCGGGAGGCACCACACCGGTGTCCCCGGCAGGGCCCGCTTCTTCGTCCCGCAGGCGGGGTTCGGTGCGTCGTGACGGGGTGTGGCCGGTCTTGTCCGCGTAGAACGCACGGACGAGGTCCATGTCCGCCGCGACGTCGCCGGTCGGCTGGAACGTCAGGCCGAGGCCGACCGTGCGTGTCGGGCGGTCGACGTACCCGAGAGTGATGGGCAGGCCGGTCTCCATCGCGATGCGGTAGAACCCGGACTTCCAGTACTCCCCCTTGGACCGCGTTCCCTCCGGCGTCACGACGAGGTAGAAGCGGTCGCCGGCCTGGACGCGCCGGACGATGTCGTCGACGATCCCCTGCGGGTTGCGGCGGTCGACCGGGATGCCACCGAGTGCCCGCATGAGCGGACCGAGCGGTCCCTCGAAGAGGGTGTGCTTGCCGAGGTACTTCGCGGAGATCCCGGCCTGAGCGGTGATCGCCAGCATGATGATGAAGTCCCAGTTCGACGTGTGGGGTGCGCCGATGAGGATGCCGCCGCCCTGCGGCGGGGTCGCCGGAGAGACGTACCTCCACCGGCTCACGGCCCAGTAGGCGCGCGCGAGCGCGCGACGAACCTTCACCGAGCGACCTGGGAGGACCCGCGCGTCACGGGACCCGACGCGAGAGGTGGTCCTCGTACTGGCGGCGCGCTTCCGCGTAGGCGGTCTCCGCCTCGTCGGTGCGACCTGTGACCTGGTAGATGTCCGCGAGCCCCACCATGCAGTCGCCGACCGGGCGGTGCAGCCCGAGCTCCTGGTAGGCGGCGAGCGCGCTCTTGTAGTCGCTCTCCGCGTCGTCGAAGCGGCCGGCGTCCTGGTTGGTCGCCGCGAGGCCGACCGTGCAGTCGGCGACCTGGCGGGCGAGGTCCAGGCCTCGGTAGATCTCGCGGGCGGTCGCGTACGCCGCCGTCGCCTCGTCGTAGCGCTCGAGCTCGCGGTACGAGAGGCCGAGACCGATGGTGCAGTCGGCGACACGGTGACGGAGACCGTGCGCCTCGTAGTAGTTCTTGGCCGACCCGTAGGCCGACTCCGCGAGCGCATAGCGCCCAGAGCTGGCGTAGATGCCGGCGAGGCTGATCGCGGCGCTCGCGACCTCGCGCTGGAGCCCTTGCGCGATGTAGAACTCGCGGGCCGCGGCGTACGCCGCCTCGGCGGCGTCGAGCTGCTCGGTGCCCCAGTAGACGAGGCCGAGGTTCATCTGGCAGTCGGCCACCTGACGGTGGAGGTTGAGCGCCTGGTAGTACTCGAGCGCGGAACGGTAGGCGAGCTCGGCCTCGTCGGCGCGCTGGGCGTCCCAGTAGAGGTCGCCGAGGTTGACCGCGCAGGTCGCGGCCTCGTGGTGGAGGTCGTGGGTCTGGAAGTAGGAGCGCGCCTCGCTGAACGCCTTCTCCGCCTCGTCGAGCTGACCCGTCGACTGGTAGACGTTCCCGAGGTTCGCGGTGCAGTTCGCGACGAGCCTGTCCATGCCCTTCGCGCTGTAGAACTCCCGCGCACGCTGGTAGGCGTCCTCGGCCTCGGCGAAGCGGGACGTGGCGCGGTAGACCACGCCGAGCTTGACGGTGCAGTCGACGGCCCGCTCTTTGAGATCGAGCGCGACGAACTCGCTCTGGGCCGTCAGCCACTCGTGCTCGGCGCGCTGGTGGTCACCGCTGGTGAACGCCTCGATAGCGCGTTGAAAAGATTCGTCGGCAGCGCGTCGTCGCACTACGGGATCAAGCGTCCGTTCCATGGCGATGACTGTACGGGAGAGCCAGGGCGATTGGGGGCACGCGCGGGGTGAGTTCACGGCTGATCTGACACATGTTCACCGATGACCGGGATTGTCGTCGCGGGTCAGCCGCGGAAGAACGCCTCGACTGCTGAGCCCAGCGCAGCGAGATCGTCGACGTGCGCGAGCTCTCGCGCGGAGTGCATCGACAGCAGCGGGACGCCGACGTCGACCGTGCGGATGCCGAGCCGGGTCGCGGTGAGGGGGCCGATCGTCGAGCCGCACGGGACCGTGTTGTTCGAGACGAACTCCTGGTACCGGACGCCTGCCGCCTCGCACGTGCGCGCCCACAGGGCGGCGCCGACGCCGTCGGTCGCGTAGCGCTGGTTGCCGTTGATCTTGAGCAGCGGCCCGCGACCGGCGACCGGCTGGTTGGCCGGGTCGTGCTTCTCCGGGTAGTTCGGGTGCACCGAGTGGCCGGCGTCCGCGGAGAGGCACCACGACGCGGCGTACGCCTGGAGCCGCTGCGACGGTGTGGCGCCGAGCGCGCCGGTCAGTCGCGTGAGGACGTCGTCGAGGAAGGGCCCGCTCGCGCCGGAGCGCGACTCGGAACCGAGCTCCTCGTGGTCGAAGGCCGCGAGGACGCTCATGTGGGCCGCGGTCGCGGACTCCGCGGTGGCGAGCAGCGCACGCAGGCCGGCGAAGACGGAGGTCAGGTTGTCCATCCGGCCCGACGCGAAGAGCGACCCGTCGAGGCCGAAGCGCGCCCCGGGTGCGGTGTCCGCCGTGAGGACGTCGTACCCCGCGACGTCCTCGGCGGTCACGCCCGCGAGCGCCGCGAGGTGCCCGACGACGTCGGAGCCGCCTCGCTCCCCCACGCCGTAGACGGGGCTCGTGTGGCGCTGCCGGTCGAGCGTCAGGCCGGTGTTCGCGTCGCGGTCGAGGTGGACGGCGAGCTGGGGGATGCGCAGGAACGGGCCGGTGCGGACGAGGTGCTCCGTGCCGTCCCGCGTGACGAGGCGGCCGGCGAGCTCGAGCTCGCGGTCGAGCCATGAGTTGAGGAGCGGCCCGCCGTAGATCTCGACGCCGACCTGGAGCCATCCGTGGGAACCGGTGCTGGGCTTGGGCTTGAGCTTGAAGCCGGGCGAGTCCGTGTGTGCGCCGAGGATGCGGAACGGTGTCGTCGGCCCCGGGTCCTGCGGCTGGTTCCAGGCGATGACGGCGCCGTCGCGGACGACGTACGCGGTCGTCGGGAGGGGCGCCCACTCGTGCGCCTCGTCCAGCCGGGTGAAGCCTGCCGCGTCCAGCCGGCGGCCCATCTCGGCGGCTGCGTGGTAGGACGACGGGCTCGCGGCGACGAAGCGCGCGAAGTCCTCGACGTACTCGTCCGTGCGAGCGGTCGTGGTCTCGGTCGTGCTGGTCTCAGAGCTGGTGGGCATGCGTCCCATCCCATCACACGCTCCCGTCACCTGCGGTTGCTCCGACGGACGGAGCGGACGAGCAGGATCACCGCGCCGACGGCGAGCAGTGCACCGAGGCCCTGGAGGCCGGGCGAGTCGTCGGCCTCTCCGGCGACGACGGCGGCTGCTCCGGCGGCGACCGCGAGAAGGGTGAGCAGGTACCTCATCGTTCCGTCCGATCTCTCGACCACGCCTGCCCTATTGACAAACGATAGATGCACGATGATAGTCGATGCATGATCACGACGCGTCGGGCCATCACCGCCCTCAAGGTGTTCCTCGTCCTGCTGTTCGGGATCCTCGTCGTCTTCCAGACCTTGTCGCTGCCCGGCCAGTTCGCCCACATGGCCGAGGAGTCGCCGGAGGACGCCTACCTGCGCTGGCCGCTGACTGCCGTGACGGTCTTCTGGGTGCTGTGCGTCCAGGCCGTCATCGTCTCGACGTGGAAGCTCCTCACCCTCGTGGCGAAGGACCGCATCTTCACCGAGCCGTCGCTGGCCTGGGTGGACGCCATCG
The DNA here is from genome assembly GCF_040012415.1 of Sanguibacter sp. 25GB23B1. NCBI lineage: Bacteria > Bacillati > Actinomycetota > Actinomycetes > Micrococcales > Sanguibacteraceae > Sanguibacter > Sanguibacter sp. 25GB23B1. The sequence continues at coordinate 33,105 of NZ_JBDYKL010000037.1, read as the reverse complement.
TCTGGGCCATCGTCGCCGCGTGGGTGGTGCTGCTCGGCGTCTGGCTCTACGTCGGGTTCCGGGCTGACGACCCCGGGCTGCCGATGCTCCTCACGCTCGTCCTCATCGCCGGCGCCGTCCTCGGGCTGCTCGTCGTCGTCATGCGCACGCTCCTGCGACAGGCCACGACGCTGCGCACCGACATGGAAGCGGTCATCTGATGGCGATCGTCGTCCGGATCGACGTCGAGCTCGCCCGGCGCAAGATGAGCGTCGGCGAGTTCGCCGAGCGCGTCGGCCTCACACCCGCGAACGTCGCGGTCCTCAAGAACGGGCGCGCCAAGGCCGTCCGGTTCAGCACCCTGGAGGCCATGTGCCGAGTCCTCGAGTGCCAGCCGGGCGACCTCCTGGAATGGGTCGACGACTGACCCGCACCACCGGGCCGCACCACCTCGGCTCTGCCTCAGGAGACGGGCGAAGGAGGCTGGACCAGCGTCTCGTAGCCCGAGCCCGCCGGCAGAGCCCGCACCCACTCGTCGAGCCTGGCGACGTGCTCGTACCACGTGGTCGTCAACCCGACGCCGGTGACCGCGGGGTGCGTCGACGTCCAGAAGGTGCCGAAGGGCAGCCCGGGCATCGTGGCGTACACGGGGAAGACGACGACGAGCGTGGTGCCCGTGGCGGCATAGGCCTCGGTCGAGAGCTCTGTCGCGACGGCGTACGCCTCGTCGACGATCGCTGCCTGCTCGGGCGTGAGCGCCGCGTCCGTCGGGAAGTCGGACGACGCCTCGACGAAGGCGTCGATCGCGGCCAGGAGCCGTGAGTGGGGATCCTCCTGCGTCGCCTGCGGGGCGGGGAGCACGACCCCGGGAGGGTCGCCGTTCGCCGGCGCCCCGGTCCGCGCGTCCTGAGTCGAGCACGCGGTCACGAGTGCACCGATCATCGCGAGACCGACCGCCGCGGCGCGTCTCCCCCTCATTCCTGCTCCGCCGCGCGCGCCGCCTCCTCCAGGCGGGTCCGGTACCCCTCCCACCAGGTGGCGTCCTCGTGCGGGAGGTTCTCGTTGCCGAGCCGCAGCCCGGTCGCCCCGTCGACGAGCTCGCGGACGATGTCGGCGTGGCCGACGTGCCGCTGGTTCTCGGCGATCATGTGCACGAGGATCCTGTGGAGCGTCACCGTGCCGGGGGCGCGCCACCAGGGGACGTGCCCGACCGCGTCGAGCGGGAGCGCCTCGATCGTCGCGTCGGAGTGCGCCCAGACCCGGCGGTAGAGGTCGATCACCGACTGTCGGCTCTCCTCGAGCGTGGCCCACATGTCGGAGTTCGGCTCGGCGTCCTCCTCCATCCAGGGCAAGGGCTCGGGGAACGGACGGTCGAAGACCGCCCCGAAGTAGCCCGCCTCCGTGCCGGCGACGTGCTTGACGAGGCCGAGAAGGTTGGTGCCGGTCGGTACGAGAGGGCGCCGGACGTCGTAGTCGGACAAGCCCTCGAGCTTCCACAGCAGGATCTCGCGACCCTCCTGCAGATAGTGGTGGAGGTGCTCTTTCGCGGCGGTCTCGTCCATGGACCCCATGCTCACAGACCGGGCGGCCCGCGTCACCCGATCTCGGAGATGTACGGAGAAGTCACCACGAGCCGACCCACAGTCCGTCCCGTGCACGGGTCATCGCGACGAAGAGCTCACGCCGCATCCGCGCCCATGACTCCTGGCCGCCATCGCCGTCGGGACCGGCGAACGTTCGATCCCCGAGCATCTCCGACGGCACAGCACACACCAGCACCTGCTTGAACTCCAGCCCTTTGGCGCGCTTGATAGTCCCGACCTTCACCACATCCTCGACATGTCCCCGATAGTCGGCGAGCTGCTTGACGGGAACTCCGGCCTCGCTCAGTGCACGTGTGATCGCACGGACGTCTCCCAGCCGTTGCGCGAGGACACCCACGTCGCCGAGGCTCGTCCCGACCTCTTGGACCACGCTCCGCACCCGGTCGACCATCGCGGAAAGCCCCAGCGCCTCGCGTTGCTTCCCTGTCGGCAGGCTCTCGAGAGTCGCACCGCCATGAACGGCCGGCCAGAGCACGGGTTCCGGGCCCGACCGCAGGACAGGACCGACGGCGTCTCGGACCGCCGTGGACCCTTCGATGTCTGCGAACTCGTCACCCTCGACAAGGGTGGTGGCGAACTCGATGATCTCTGAGGTGTTCCGGTAGTTGACGTCCATGACGATCCCTCGTCCAGCGAGCGAGATGCCTACCTCCGCGAGCGTGTAGCCACCGGGGTAGATGGACTGCTGACCGTCGCCGATGAGAGTGAGGCCGTCGGGGCAGTCTCCGACCAAGGAGTAGAGGAGGCGGATCTGCGAGCAGCTGAGGTCCTGTGCCTCGTCGACGATCACGGACGTCAGCTGCTCCTCGCCCACCACGTGTCCATACGGACGAGCCTCGAGCGCCCGTTCCGCGAGGAGGATCATCCCGGCGAAGTCCTCGATCCCCGCAGACTCCAACCCTGCCTGGTAGGCGCAGAAGAGATCCCAGACTGCGCGGCGCTGTTCGACGCCCAGACGCTTTCGTCGACCAGTACGAGCAAGGTCGGCGTAGGCGTCGAACGTCGCCACCCCTCGTCCCTTGATCACCGACGAGATCTCCTCGAGCCAGTACTCGCGAGATTGACCGGTCGCGCCGAGACCGTGTCGTCCGACCCGTGCCCACGCGAGGTTGAAGATGTTCGTGGTCTTGTCTGCGTCTAGCCTGACGTGCACTCCTCGGGCCTCGAGGATCCGACGTGCGAAACGGTGGACGGAGGTGAACTCGATCCTGTCGGAGACGTCAGGAGCGAGCCGCGACATCGACTGGTGGAGCACGGCCGGCAGCGTTCCGACAAAGGTCGTGACAAGAACCCGGCCTCGTGGGTTGGTCCGTGCGAGGTAGCCGGCGCGGTGGAGACCGACGACTGTCTTGCCGGTCCCTGCGGAGCCGCGGATACGTGCAGGACCGTTGAACGACCGGCGCACGAGCTTCGCCTGGTCTGGGTGGAGGAACGCCATCCAGTCCTCGACGGGGCTCGCCAGCACGGAATCGAGGAGTGCCGAGCTGATCTCCTCCTCGCTGAGGAGCGGTTCGTCCACCGGCTCGGTGAGCACCGGCTCGGGCACGACGGCGACCGGAGCAGGGGGTTGGACCGTGCTGCCGATCACGGGGAAGAGCTGGAGGCACCGAGCGAGCATCGCGTCGACCCGCACGGGCGTGTGACGCTGTCCGTGGCTCGCGATGAACTTCAAGGCGTCGCGCTCTCCGACAACCCGAACGCTGTCGACGATCTCGTTGATGCCCTGCCGACCATGGAGAACGACAACCGGGTGAACCTCGTTCGGCGAGAGGCCGATCTCCGCGAGGTCCGTCTCGGCTACCTGCCCGAGATCCGCAAGGTTGTAGATGTCTTCTGTGACATCTTCCTGGCCTCGGTAGATCCGGCCGCTCGCGATCGACACGTCTCTCCACCACTTGGTGTCGAGGATGAACACCCCACCGGGGCCGACCACGACGAGGTCGACGTTCGCGGTGCGACTGCCAGGCCATCGTCGATCGGCGAGCAGGTGGTATCCGACGCCCGCCAACCTTTCCAGCGCCGCGACCGTGGCCCTCTCGGAGACGGCTGCTGCAGAGTAGTTTCCCGCCTTCGTCCGAGCCTCCGCCGCCGCTCGCTCGTGGGCGCGCGCGAGCTCGGACTGCCGCCTCGACTCGACACCTGCAGACCTACCTGCTGTCATCGGTCCCCTCCCCTGATGCGGACTCTATCGGCGCGAAGACGCACAGCCTTGACCTGTGTGGCGCTCCTCTGCGACAGGATCCAGGCGCTTCAGGCCTGCGCCGCGAGCGCCGCGGCCGCCTCTTCGAGCGTCTCGCGGAGCATCCGGACGGCTGGGGACGCGAGGCTCGCCTCGCGCTGGGCGGTGAAGATGGTCCGGCGGGGCAGTCCGGGGAGGTCGACGAGCCGGCACGTCGTGGTGCGCCCGGTCCAGACGAGGTCGGGCATGAGGGCGACCGCGTTTCCGGACTCGACGAGGCGGATCTGCGCCTGGAGGTCGGCGGTCTCGTAGCGGACGTCGGGCTCGAAGCCGGCGGAGCGGCACGTCTGCTCGGAGAAGTGCCGGGACGCGGTGCCGCGGGGCTCCATGACCCAGGGCGTCCCGTGGACGTCGGCCAGTCCGGTGACCGGGTGCAGGGCGGTCTCGACCGGGGGCAGGGCGAGGCGGATGGCGTCGGTCGTGAGGACGCGACGGTCGAGACCGGGCAGCCAGGGGGCGGCGTGCGCGGGGTACTGCTCGGCGACGACCATGTCGAAGTCGCGGATCCAGGTCTCGCGCAGCGCCTGCTCGGGCTCGCGCTGGACCATCTCGACGCGGACGTCCGGGGAGAGGGCAGCCATCGTGCGCAGGGCGCCGGGCATGAGGGCGAGCGCGGCGGACTGGAAGACCGCGACGCGGACGCGGCCGCGCACGCTCGTGAGCGACGCCTGGAGCTCGGCCTCGGTGCGCTCGACGATGTCGAGGAGCCGCTCCGTGGCGTCGACGAGCACCTCGGCCTGCGGGGTGAGCTGGACCCCACGACCGGCCTTGCGCAGGAGCGTCATGCCGGTCTCCTTCTCGAGCATGCTCAGCTGCTGCGAGATGGTGGACGGGCTGAAGGACATCGCCTCGGCGACGGCGGCGAGCGTTCCACGCGCTGCGAGCTCGCGCAGGAGGACGAGCCGGTGGAGGTCGAGCATCGCGCTCCTCGATGTGCCGGTGGAGCTGGACGACCGCCCACGAATCATCGGCTGCCGTGACGATTATAGGCCTGAAATGATCGCTGTACCCGAAGACTCGCTCGTTCGATACTGGTCCCGACGGGTCTGCACCCAGCCCGGTCACGAGCCTTGAGGGAGACTCACATGACGCGCGCCACCCCACGCACCACGACGCCGACCGCGGCCGCCGCCACCGACGAGTCCCGCCTGGCCGACGAGTCCGTCGCGCTCGTCCGTCGCTGGCTCGCGGAGGCCTCGGACCTCCCTGTCGACGGCTCGGCCGCGCAGCTCGCCGGCGCGCTCGGCGAACCGGGCGGTCTCGACTTCGTCGTCGGCTTCGTCGACGGTGTCGTCCGCCCGGAGGACGACCGGGTCGCCGCACGGGCCCTGAGCTCCCTCGGCCGCTCCGCCCCTCGGTTCCTTCCGGCCCCGATGCGCGCGGCGCTCCGGCTGGGCGGCGTCGTCGCGCCCCTCCTTCCCGGTGTGGTGGTCCCCGTCGCCCGGCGCGTTCTCCGGGAGATGGTCGGGCACCTCGTCATCGACGCGAGCGACCGGCGGCTCGGACCGGCGATCGCGCACGTCCGCGGGGAGGGCGTCCGCCTGAACATCAACCTCCTCGGCGAGGCCGTCCTCGGTCGACGCGAGGCGGACAAGCGCCTCGAGGGGACGATCCGGCTCCTGAACCGCGACGACGTCGACTACGTCTCGGTCAAGGTCTCGTCCACCGTCCCGCCGCACAACCCGTGGGCGTTCGACGAGTCCGTCGGTCACATCGTCGAGCGGCTGCGCCCCCTGTTCCTCGCCGCCGCAGCGTCTCCGACGCCGAAGTTCGTCAACCTCGACATGGAGGACTACAAGGACCTCGATCTCACGATCGCCGTCTTCACGCGTCTGCTCGACAGCCCGGACCTCCTCGGTCTCGAGGCCGGCATCGTCCTCCAGGCCTACCTGCCGGACGCCCTCGCCGCGATGATCCGCGTCCAGGAGTGGGCTGCCGGTCGCCGTGCCCGCGGCGGCGCGAGCATCAAGGTCCGCCTCGTCAAGGGTGCGAACCTCCCGATGGAGCAGGTCGAGGCCGAGGTGCACGGCTGGCCCCTGGCCACGTGGCACTCCAAGCAGGACACGGACGCGCACTACAAGAGGGTGCTCCGGTACGCGCTGCACCCCGAGCGGATCGCGAACGTGCGCGTCGGCGTCGCGGGGCACAACCTCTTCGACGTCGCGTACGCGTGGCTGCTCGCCGGGCAGCGCGGCGTCCGTGCGGGGATCGAGTTCGAGATGCTCCTCGGCATGGCCCAGGGGCAGGCCGAGGCCGTGCGCCGCGAGGTCGGCAGCCTGCTCCTCTACACGCCGGTCGTCGCACCGCGGGAGTTCGACGTCGCGATCGCGTACCTCATCCGCCGCCTCGAGGAGGGGGCGTCGACGGAGAACTTCATGTCCGCCGTCTTCGAGCTCGACTCCGACCCCGTCCTCTTCGCCCGCGAGCGCGACCGATTCCTTGCCTCGCTCGCAGCGCTCGACGACGAGCCGGACGACCACGTCCCTGCACCGCACCGCAGCGCCGACCGTCATGCGGCGGTCGACTCCCCCGGCCCCGGACGGTTCACGAACACACCGGACACGGACCCGGCGGTCGAGGCCAACCGCGCGTGGGCGCGGGAGATCCTCCGCCGGGTCGCCGGGTCCACGCTCGGTTCGACCACGATCGAGGCGTCGCGCGTGACCGACCCCGCTGTGCTCGACACGGTTCTCGAGGGCGCGCGCGACGCCGCGTGGCGGTCGCTGTCGGCGACGGACCGGGCCGAGGTGCTGCACCGCGCGGGTGAGCTGCTCGAGGCGCGTCGCGCGGAGCTGCTCGAGGTCATGGCCTCGGAGGCGGGCAAGACGCTCGACCAGGGCGACCCCGAGGTCTCCGAGGCGATCGACTTCGCGCACTACTACGCCGAGCTCGCGCTCGAGCTGCCGCACGTCGACGGTGCGCGCTTCGTCCCGGCCCGCGTCACGCTCGTCACGCCGCCGTGGAACTTCCCGGTCGCGATCCCGGCGGGCTCGACGCTCGCGGCCCTCGCCGCGGGTTCCGCCGTCGTCCTCAAGCCGGCGCGCGAGGCGGAGCGCTGCGGCGCGGTCCTCGCCGAGATCCTCTGGGACGCGGGCGTCCCGCGGGACGCCCTGCGTCTCGTCCAGGTCGACGAGTCGACCCTCGGCCGGACGCTCGTGGCGCACCCGCACGTCGACCGCGTCATCCTCACCGGTGCGTTCGAGACGGCGGCGCTCTTCCGCTCGTTCCGACCCGACCTGCCGCTGCTCGCCGAGACGAGCGGCAAGAACGCCATCATCGTCACGCCGAGCGCGGACCTCGACCTCGCGGTGCGCGACGTCGTCACGTCCGCCTTCGGTCACGCTGGCCAGAAGTGCTCGGCGGCGTCGCTCGTCATCCTCGTCGGCTCGGTCGCGCGCTCGCGCCGCTTCCGCACGCAGCTGCTCGACGCGGCGTCGTCCCTCGTGGTCGGCACGGCCGACGACCCGCAGACCCAGATGGGCCCCCTCGTCGCACCTGCGGAGGGCAAGCTGCTCGACGGCCTCACGACCCTCGACGCGGGCGAGGAGTGGGCGCTCGCCCCGCGCCGCCTCGACGCGGCCGGGCAGCTGTGGACGCCGGGCGTCCGGTCGGGCGTGGTCCGCGGGTCGACGTCGCACCAGGTCGAGTACTTCGGTCCCGTCCTCAGCGTCATGACGACCGAGACGCTCGAGGACGCGATCGCCCTCGCGAACGACGTCGACTACGGCCTCACCGCCGGGCTGCAGTCCCTCGACCCTGCCGAGATCGACACGTGGCTCTCCCGGATCCAGGCGGGCAACCTCTACGTCAACCGCGGGATCACGGGCGCGATCGTCCGCCGGCAGCCGTTCGGCGGCTGGAAGAGGTCGGCCGTCGGACCGGGCACGAAGGCCGGTGGACCGAACTACCTGCTCGGGCTCGGCTCCTGGGAGCCGGACAGGGCGACGGCGACGCACCCGGTCACCGCACCGGCGGTCACCCGCCTGCTCGACGCGGCCCGTGCGGAGGTCGCGATCGCCAAGGCCGGAGTCGGCTCGGGGGTGCCCACCCTGTCCGCGCACGACGTCGCGTCGTTGGAGCGGGCCACCCACAGCGACGCCGGTGCGTGGGCGAGCCGCTACGGCGCAGCGTCCGACGTCTCGGCTCTCGCGAGCGAGCGGAACGTCTTCCGTCACCTGCCCGTGACCGCCCCGGTGCTCGTGCGCCGGGGTGCTGACGAGCCGCTCGTCGACCTGCTGCGCGTCGTCGCGGCCGCCGCGCTCGCGGGCGCACCGGTCATCGTGTCGACGGGCGTGCCGCTGCCGTCGCAGGTGCTCGTCGCCGTGCACGCGGTCGTGCGGCGGCTGCACGTGGAGGACGACGCGTCCTTCGCGGCGCGCGTCGCCCGGCGCGGCGCAGGGCGGGTGCGCCTGCTCAACCCTGCAGGCCTGGCCGCGGTCGCGGCGGCGACCGACGGGCGGCCCGACGTCGCCGTGTGGGCGCACCCGGTGACGGAGTCCGGGCGGGTCGAGATGCTGCCGTTCCTGCGGGAGCAGGCGGTGAGCATCACGGCGCACCGCTTCGGGACGCCCAACCACCTCACGGACGAGCTGCTCTGACGGGTCGCGGTGCCCTCGGGTCACTGCTGTCGGTGGTCGAGGTCCCTAGGATCGTGGGATGACCGCGCTGCCCGAGGGCTTTGAGATCTCCGCCGACCCGTCACGCATCGATGCGGCGCTCGTGCACCGGTGGCTGTCGGAGGACGCGTACTGGGCGATGGGCCGGTCGCGCGAGAAGCAGGACGCCGCGATGGCCGGATCGCTGAGCTTCGGGGTCTACGACGCGGCAGGCACGCAGGTGGGGTATGCCCGTGTCGTCACGGACCGCGCGACGTTCGCGTGGTTGTGCGACGTGTACATCGCCCGCGAGGCCCGCGGCAACGGGCTGGGCACGGCCCTCGCCGCCGCGGTCCGCGACCACCTGCAACCGTTCGGCGTCCGTCGCATCCTCCTCGCCACGGGCGACGCGCACGCCGTCTACGAGCGGGTCGGTTTCGAGCCGATCACGACTCCGGAGAAGTGGATGGTCCTGGGCTCGGAGTGACGCCCTCCTCCGTGACATCGCCATCGGTGGTGTCCTCCTCTGCGACGTCCGCCTCCACGGCGTCCGCGGTCGGCGTGCCCGCGAGGATCGCGAGGAACTCGTCCGGTGTGACGATGCGGATGCCGAGGTCAGTGGCCTTCCTGTACTTCGACGAGGTCGACGGCTCGGAGACGAGCAGGGTCGTCGTGGTGGACACGGAGCTCGAGGCAGTACCGCCGTTCGCCTCGATGACCTCGGCGACCTCGCCGCGCGTCAGGCCGGGGACCGACCCGGAGACGACCACGCGCATCCCGGAGAGCGGCAGCGCGTCTGCCTCGTCGCCGGGCTCGGGCTCGGTGCCCATGTTCACGCCCGCTGCTGCGAGGGCGTCGAGCACGCCGGCGTCCTCGAGCTCGCGGAGGCCGGCGTGCATGATCTCGGCCTTGATGGGGCCGATCCCGCCGACGTCGGCGAGGGCGTCGACGCTGGCGGCGCGCAGCCGGTCCATGGTCGGGAAGGCGGCGGCGAGGCGTCGGCCCATGGTGCGGCCGGTGGCGCGGATGCCGAGGGCGGTGATGACGCGGTTCCACGGTGTGCTGCGGGCGCGGTCGATCTCGGCGAAGATCTTGCCGGCGTTCGCAGCGCCGAGGGCGCGGCCGCCGAGGTCGAGGGCCTCGAGGTCGGCGAGCTCGAGCGTGAAGAGGTCGGCGACCGTGGAGACGTGGCCGCGCTCGACGAGCGCGGTGGCGATCTCGGTGCCGATGCCCTCGATGTCGAAGCAGTCGCGCGACGCGGCGTAGACGATCTTGCCGAGGACGGAGAGCTCGGGCGACGTCGAGCGCCACAGGAGCGTGGACTTGTCCCACGGGTTGCCCACCGGGTCGGTCTCGGGCGGCGCCCACGGCTCGGAGCCGGCGGGCCGGGCGTCGAGGTCGACGTCGGCGATGTACGGGATGACGTCCCCGGCGCGGCGGACGGTGACCGTGTCACCGACGCGGACGTCGCGCTCGAGCATCCAGCCGACGTTGTGCCCGCTCGCGTAGGTGATGGTGGTCCCGCCGACGAAGACGGGCTCGACCTCGACCCGGACGGCGAGACGACCGGTGCGGCCGACGGCCGTGGTGATCGCGCGGACCGTCGTCGTCGCGTTCTCGGCCTCGTACTTGTAGGCGATCGCCCACTTCGGGGCGCGAGAGCCGTAGCCGGCGGCCCGGCGGTCGTCGTCGTCGACGGCCTTGACGATCGCTCCGTCGATCGGGAAGCCGAGGGTCGCGCGACCCTCGCCGAGGAGCTGGACACGCGCGAGGACCTCGTCGACGTCCGTGGTGGGCTCGGGGCTCAGCGTCGCGACGAGCTGGTGGACCGTGCGCAGGCCGTGACTCTCGACGAGGGCCATCCGTTCGGTGTGCGTGGTCGTGCCGACGGTCGGGTCTGCCGGGTCGGGCAGCACCTCGTACGCGGCGAAGGTGGGGATCCCCGCGAAGTCCGGGTCGCCCTTGCGGAGGATGCCGGCGGCAGCGTTGCGCGGGTTGACGAACGCGGTCGCCTTCGCGGAGGACGCGAGGCGCAGCTCGTTGGCGCGCTCGAAGTCGACCTCGGTGACGAAGACCTCGCCGCGCACCTCGAGCACCCCGGCGGAGGCGCCGGCGAGCTGCTCCGGGAGTCCGGTCACCTCGAGACGCCGGATGCGGTCGGTGATGTCCTCCCCCGAGCGGCCGTCTCCCCGGGTCGCGGCGACGGCGAGCGCCCCGTCGCGGTACGTGACCGTCAGCGCGAGGCCGTCCAGCTTGGGCTCGACGACGACCGGCCCACCGAGACCGGCGACGAACTCCCCCACCGCCTCGAGACCGACGACCTTCTCCATCGACCCCATGAGGGACGTGTGCGTGACGTCGCCGCCCGCCGACTGACCGGCAGCGACGGCACCGAGGAGGTCGTCGTAACGCTCCGCGAGCTCCGGGTCCTCCGTCGCGGCGATCCGCAGCTGCTCGATCCCGTCGTCGTACTCGGCGTCGGACATCGTCTGGGCGTCCGAGTCGTAGTACGCCCCGGCCGCCGCGCGCAGAGCCGCCGCGAGGTCGTCGAGGCTCGTCGCGTCGGGCACGCTCGCGGGCATCTCGAGGTCGTTCATCGTCATCCGATCGTCCTGGGGCGCTACCGTCCGCCACCGCAGCCGTCATTGTCCAGCAGACCGCCGACACCAGCGACACCGCTGGCCCGCCGGCTGTTCCACGTGAAACACCGCGAGGATCGACGCACCGCCCTCGTCCGGCCCCGACGAGGCCCGCTGTTATGGTGGCAAAACCGGCCGCCAGGGGGCGACCGGGTCTCCGATGGAGGAGCACAGATGCTCTCTGACCGTTCGCGACCTGTCATCGAAGCGACGTTGCAGGTGGTCGCGCAGCACATCCCGCAGATTGCGCAGCGCTTCTACGAGCACATGTTCGCGGCTCGTCCGGAGCTGCTCGACGGCACGTTCAACCGTGGCAACCAGGCGCAGGGCACGCAGCAGGTGGCGCTGGCCGGCTCCGTCGCCGCATTCGCGTCCGCGCTCGTGAAGACGCCCGAGCAGCTGCCCGAGCACCTGCTCTCGCGCGTCGCGCACAAGCACGCGTCGCTCGGCATCCGGCCGGAGCAGTACACGGTCGTGCACGAGCACCTCTTCTGGGCGATCGTCGACGTGCTCGGCGACGCCGTCACTCCCGAGGTGGCCGCCGCGTGGGACGAGGTCTACTGGCTCATGGCGTACGCGCTCATCAACCAGGAGCGTGGCCTCTACAGCGCGCGCGGGGTGCGCCCGGAGACGGTGTGGCGCCAGTGGCAGGTCGAGCAGAAGGTCGTCGAGACCGACGACGTCACGACCTTCGTCGTCAAGCGCGTCGACGACCGGCTCGTGCGGACGTCCCTGCCGGGCCAGTACGTCACCGTCAGGGTCCCGATGCCGGACGGTGTCCACCAGCCGCGCCAGTACAGCCTCACCCGGGCCGACGACGGTGAGCGCCGCCAGTTCTCGGTCAAGCGCGTCCGTGGCGGGATCCACCCGGACGGCGAGGTGTCGACGTTCCTCTGCACGTCGACCGAGGTCGGGGACGTCCTGACGATGTCGTTGCCCTTCGGCGACGTGGTCCTGGACGACTCGCGCCCGCTCGTCTTCGCGAGCGCGGGCATCGGCATCACGCCGATGGCCGGGATGCTCTCCCACCTCGTCCAGGCGGGCTCGCACCTCCCTGTCCGGGTGCTGCACGCCGACCTCGACGAGAGCTCGTTCGCTCTCCGGCGCCAGGTGCTCGACGACGTCCGCGCGCTGCCCAACGCCTCCGTCCACGCCTGGTACGAGCGCGGCGCGGAGTCCACGGTCCCGCTCGACGGCGTCTTCGAGGGGCTCATGGACGTCGAGAAGGTCGACCTGCCGGACGGCGCCGGCTACTACCTCTGCGGCCCGCTGCCCTTCATGCAGGCGGTCCGCAGCGACCTCATCGAGCTGGGCGTGCCGCCGCAGGACATCCAGTACGAGGTCTTCGGACCCGACCTCTGGCAGGCCGACCTGCTCACCGAGGCCTCGCCGGGCTGAGGCCGAGCCCCGAGCCCGCCGGCCGGTCGGGTGGTCAGGCGGCCTGCCGTGCCATGTGCCGCGCCCCGCGGACGCCGAACACGACCGCCGGTCCGATGGTCGAGCCGGGGCCGGGGTACGTCCGCCCCATGACGGAAGCGGAGTTGTTGCCGGCCGAGTAGAGGCCCTCGATGACGGTGCCGTCCTCGCGCAGCGCGCGAGCGTCGGCGTCGGTGACGACGCCACCCTTGGTGCCGAGATCCCCGATGACCACCTTGAACGCGGTGAACGGGCCCTTCTCGAGCGGCCCGAGGCAGGCGTTGGGATGCACGGTCGGGTCGCCGTAGTAGCGGTCGTAGGCGGAGTTGCCGCGGCCGAAGTCGCCGTCGACCCCGGCGCGCGCGAAGCCGTTGAAGCGCTGGATGGTCGTCTTGAGCCGGGCGGGGTCCATGTCGAGCTTCGTCGCGAGCTCGGCGAGCGTGTCCGCCTTGACGAGGATCCCGGCCTCCTTCATCGCCTTGTTGTTCCTCGGGTCCATCGCGAAGGTGCGCAGGTAGCGGCGGGCGTGGCGCACGTCGCCGACCATCCAGTACGGGCCGTCCTTGTCGTGCTCGAGCATGTGGTGACCGAGGTCGACGTAGGACTCCGACTCGTTGGCGAAGCGGTCGCCCTGGGCGTCGAGCATGATCGAGTAGGGCAGGGACCGCTCGCCGACGATGAAGGCGGGGTCGTGGCCGGGCGCCGCGGCGATCGACCCGCCCCACCATGCGTCGTCCATGAGCTCGAGCGCCGCGCCGTTCTCCTGCGCGATCTCGATGGGCCGCCCGAGGTTGCCCGGGGCGCCTGATGGTGCGCCGTCGATCCCGTGGTGCTTCTGGCGGAGGTCGGTGTTGTGGTCGAAACCGCCGCCGGCGAGCATGACGCCACGCGTCGCGCCGACGGTGACGGGCTTCCCGTCGCGCAGCGTCCGCACACCGACCACGCGTCCGTCCTCGACGACGAGGTCGTCGAGCGGTGCGTTCAGCCAGAGGTCCGAGCCGAGCTGCTGGACGGCGACGTCGAGGAACGCGGCGGCGAAGCCGGCCCCGATGCCGCCGAGCTTCTTGCCGGTGACCACGCCGCCGAGCGCCCGGAAGACGAGCTGTGCGCCGCGCACGAACCCGCCGGGCGTGGACCAGGCGCGGCCGAGGAGCCAGACGTCGTCGGTCTTCACCGGGAGGGCTGCGGGCGCCTGGCAGGTCGTCCACCATGCACCGATCTTCTTGAGGTCGAAGGGCTTCACCTCGAGGCTGCGGCCGATCTTCCCGCCCGGGAGCTCCGGGTAGTAGTCGGGGTAGTCGGCCGCGCGGGCGAACACGACGCCGTACTTCTCTGCAGTGGTGACGACGTCGGCGACGCCGTCGACGAACGCCTCCTTGCGGGCCCGGGAGGTGGCCCGGCCCTCGTCGCCGACCGTGGCTTCGAGGTAGGTGAGCGCCTCCTCGCGGGAGTCGCCGGCGCGGTCGCGCTGCATGAGGGGGTTGTCGGGCATCCACATGCCACCCCCGGACATGGCCGTGTTGCCGCCCCACTTCCCGGTGCTCTCGAGGAGGAGGACCCGGAGGCCCTCGTCCGCGGCGCCCATGGCCGTGGCCAGGCCGGCAGCGCCGGTCCCGACGACGACCACGTCGTAGGTGTGGTCCCAGGACGTCGATCCGGTCATGTGGTGCTCCTTCTCTTCCCGGACGTCGGTGTCCAGGGGGTGTGGGCGCTGCCGGACGGGACCGACAGCCTTTACGTCACTCTATGACGTAAGTGGCTCGGCGACCAGGGCCCTGTGCGACTAAGGTCTCGTGCATGACCGACGACGCGACCGCCAGGGCACCTCGCGGCCGACCGCTCGTCGTCACCGCCGAGGAGATCGAGGCCGTCGCCCTCCGGCTCTGGGCCGAGCGTGGCTTCCACGAGGTCTCCGTCGCGGACATCGCCGCCGAGGTGGGCGTCACGTCGCGCACGATCTTCCGCCGGTACCCCACGAAGGCCGACATCGTGTGGGGGCCGCTCAACGGCGCCTTCGAGATCCTCGCCGCCGCGCTCGAGCGCACCTCGCCCGACGCGCCGCTCATCGAGCGCGCCCGCACCGCCCTCGTCGGCATGATCCGCGACGGCGAGGTCGACCCGACCGCCCACCACCGCATCCGCATCGTCGGACGGACGCCCGAGCTGCAGAGCAGCACGTCGACCCCCTTCCAGCTGTGGCGCGAGAGCCTCTACGACTTCGCCCTCGCGCAACCCGGTGTCGATCGCCTCCGCGCCCACGTGTTCGCCTGGTCCGTGCAGAGCACGGCGCTCGCCGGACTCATCTGGTGGGTGGACGAGGACCCGGAGACCGCACCCTGGCAAGCCGTCGACGACGCGTTCGCGCGCCTCGTGGACTGAGCCCGCCCCTCCGGCGCGTGTCACCGGTGGCTCGGGGACGAGAGGTCCGTCCCGCGGTCAGGGGATGTCGAGCGGGTCGACGAGCAGCCCCACCCGCTCGTCGAGGTACGCCGCGACGTCCCGCGCAGCAGCGTCACCGAGGGCGGCGTTCCAGCGGACCGCGAGCGTGCCGTCGGGCCTGACGAAGACCGGGCCGTCGCCGGACCGCAGAGCCTCGACGTCGAGGCGGATCACGTGCCAGCCGTGGTTGACCGTCTCCCCCGGCGCGAACTTCCCGCGCAGCGCGGCAGCGCGCAGGTCCCGGCGGTCCTCGGCGGACTGCGACTGGTAGTTGCGGACGCCCGCCTCACGGGCGCGGACGAGCGCACCGGTCGCGTAGAGCGTGCCGTCCCGCCCGAGCATGAGCGCACCGAGCCGCCACGCCTGCCCGACGCGGCGGAGCACAGCCTCTCGTCGGACCAGGAGGACCCGGCGGGGCTCGACGAGCTCGGCGAGCGCCTCCTCCCGGGCGCCCGCCGCGTCGAGGCGTTCGACCGAGCGCGCGAGCACCGCACGGAGCTCGGCGACGGCGTGCTCGTCGGCGCTGCTCAACCGACGAGGTCCTCGACCGGTGCGACGGCGACGACCCGCCGGGCGATCTCAGCGACGTCGGGGTCGAGGGTGACGAACGCGTCGGCCTGCAACCGGGTGAGCGCCAGGTACTCGGCGGTCAGCGTGTCGGGAAGGTCGAGCTCGTCGGCGATCTGCCACGCGACGCGCTGCAGCACACGGTCACCGAGCAGCCGCAGGCGCAGCCCGCGCACGCCGTCCATCCGGCGCTGGGCGTCCGCGGACGTGAGCTCGCCGCGCCGCACGGCGCAGTAGAGGAGCGAGAGCGCCTGGGAGCGGACGAGCGCCGGCGCGAGGAGCTGCTGCCCCGGCGGGACGCGGTGCTCCACCGCGACGAGGTGCAGCGCGACGTCGGGGCCGATGACGTACCGGGGCATGGTGTTCTCCCTCGCTCGAGAGCCTGGTCCGGCGAGTCTAGGAGCCGCCCGCCGGGCACGTCGAAGAACTGCTCCGCTTCCCGGCTCCACACCTGGGCGTCGAGCCGCGTTCTAAGAGGGCAAGCACATCCGCTCACCTCCTGGAGGACCTGATGAACCCCACCACCCGCTCCACCGCACCCGGCTCGCGCCGCCGCCGCATCATGACGGCTGGAGTCGTCGCCGCCGGGCTCTCGATCGCCGGCGCCGGTGCGGCGATCGCCGGTGACGACTCCACCACGGAGGCCGACGCCATCCCCGAGGCCGATCAGTCCACGATGCCCGAGGGCTTCACGGCCGAGCAGTACGAGGCGTTCTGGCAGATGGGCTACAGCTACGACGACGTCCTCGAGCTCAACGCGCTGTGGGACACCGAGGACACGGAGACGAAGGCTCGTGCAGGCCAGATGATCCTCGACGGCCTGACGGTACCGGTCGCTCCGAGCGGACCGGACGAGGCCGAGGCACCGCTCGACCCGGCCGACCCCGCCGCCATCGCCACCGGCAACCAGCTCGAGGCCTTCTGGGCCGCGGGCTACACGGGTGAGGACGCCGAGGCCCTCAGCGCTCTCTGGGAGACCGACTTCCTCGAGACCAAGACGCTCGCCGGCCAGATGATCCTCGACGGCGAGGCCCTCCCGGTCGCGCCGACCGGTACCCCCGCCGCCTCCTGACCGTGGCGCCCGGTACCATCGACGACCTGACGCACGAGGAGACGACCGTGGACGCACTGTCCCTGCGCACCGGATTCGAGATCGAGCTGCTCGCGCCCGCCGGCTCCGACCGGCAGGTGCTGGCCGACGCTGTCGCGAGCCGGCACGACGGGACCGTCCGCCGCTCGTTCCACATGGACAGCGAGCCGTCGACGGTGCCGGGCGTCGGGGTCTTCCGGCACCTGTCCCCCGCCTTCGACGTGACCGACGCGACCGGTCACCCGGTTGCGCGACTCGTCGACGACATCACCATCGAGTCGGACCTCGCCGCGAGCGCAGGGCCGCCTGGTCACCGCGGCTGGTACCGGGTCCTCTGCGACGACACGCGGCTGCTCCGCCTCATCGAGCGGCACGCCGACGCGGGTGCGCCCATGCAGTCGGTGCTCGAACCGGTGGCGGCGCTCTTCGGCGTGGAGGTCGAGAAGTTCCCGGCCGCGGTCCGCGTCAACGACGCGACCGGCACGACCGTGGCGGTGGCGATGCCTCTGCCGAAGGGGCGCGAGCGCCCGTGCGAGATCATCACACCACCGCTCGTCAGCGAGCACGCGACGTCGCTCGAGGCGTTGCTCGTGCCGGCACGGGAGCTGGGTTTCACAGTCCCGCAGGAGGCGGCTGTGCACCTGCACGTCGACGGTGCTCCATTCCGGGACCCCGCAGCGTTCGCGAACCTCGTCCGGCTCTTCGCGCACTGGCGCGGGGTGCTCTGGGCGGCCCTCGGCACGAACTCGGCGTGCCGTCGTCTCGCACCGCTCCCGGCGGCGCTCGTCGAGCTCGTCGAGCAGCCGTGGGAGGACGCGGACGGCCGCACGGGCTGGACGCGGCTGCAGGAGTCCGCTCGATCGGTAGGTCTGACGAAGTACGCCGACGTCAACCTCGTCCAGCTCGTCACGCCCCGCCCGGTGCGTGACACGGTGGAGGTGCGGATCCTGCCGGGTGAACTCGACGGGTTCGAGATCGTCCGGCGTGCCGCCGTCGTCGAGCGGCTGCTCCTGCGGTGTCTCGATCCCCTCCCTCTCCCCCGGCCAGCTAGCGACGCGGGGCTCGACCCGCTCACGGCACTCGACAACCTCGTGGCGGTGCACCGATGAGTACGTGGGTCGACTCCGTGAGCCCGGACAGCGCCGCTGTCTCGATACCCCGGATCGGGCTCGCCCCGGACCGTCCGGGAGTGGGGTCCGCGCTGCGGAGCGCGGAGGACGAGGTGGTGCCGCAGGGGGGCGCGACCCGACTGCTCGACGACGTGGTCCGGGCGCACCTGCCCGGCCTGCTCCGCTACGCGACGGTGCTGACCGGCGACGGCCACACGGCAGCGGACCTCGTCCAGGAGGTCCTCCTGCGTGCACACGAGCGGTGGACGCGGATCGCCCTCATGGGGCGGCCGGACCTCTACCTGCGTCGCATGGTGACCAACGAGCACCTCTCCTGGCGGCGACGGTGGCACGTGCGCACCATCCACCCGGTGACGGACGAGGTCCTCGCGGTCCACACCGACCCGGGGCTCGACCACGCCCAGCACGTCGTCGAGGACGACGCGATGTGGCGTCTCCTGGACGGCCTGCCCCCGCGACAACGCACCGTCCTCGTCCTGCGCTACTACGAGGGCCTTGCCGACGCGGAGATCGCGACGGTCCTCGGCACCTCGGGCGCCACGGTCCGTTCCCACGCGTCCCGCGCGCTGGCCACCCTGCGACACCTCGACACCACCACACCGGAGAAGCGATGAACAAGAACCTGCGAGCCTCGGAAGACCAGCTGACCGAGCGCATCGCTCGCGCGTTCGCCTCGCGCGAGTCAGCGGAGCCGGACGCGATGTTCGTCGCGTCCCGGATCGAGGCACAGCTGGCGGCGCGAGCGCCACAGACCTCGCCCGGCAAGAGCTTTGCCCGTCACGGCGGGCGGATCTTCGCCGCAGGCGTCGTGACGTCCGCGTTGGCAGTCGCCGGCGCTGGGGCCGCGGCGGCCGCCAACCCCTACTCGGACCTGGCGCGCGGTGTCGAGAACCTCGCGCAGGCGGTCGGCGTGGACTGGTCGGCGATGCCCGAGGGGTACACGCGGGAGCAGTACGACGCCTTCTGGGGCGCCAACCACACGGTCGACGACGTCCTGCGCCTCAGCGCGCTGTGGCACAGCGACGCCACGGCGACGAAGGCCCGTGCGGGTCAGATGATCCTCGACGGCCAGCCCTTGCCGACCGCAACGAGCACGGACCCGGTCACGCCTGCGCCTGCGCCTGCGCCCGTCACGCCTGTACCGGTCACGCCAGCGCCGGACCTCGTGTACACGCAGGAGCACTTCGAGGCACTCGAGGCCGCGGGGTACTCCTTCTACGACGAGATGATGCTGAGCGAGCTCTGGGCCGTCGAGCTGGACCAGGCCAAGGCGCGCGCCGGCCAGATGCTCCTCGACGGCGAGGTGCTGCCCATCCTGCCAGGAGCCGGTGACGTGCTGGCGGAGCCGGGCGAGCTCGCCTATGGCGCGTACTGGGACGCGGGCTACTCGCAGGAGGACGCCGAGGCGCTCGCTGCGCTGTGGAACTCCGACGTCTACGTGACCAAGGTGCGAGCAGGCCAGATGCTCCTCGACGGGCTGCCGCTGCCGTTCGCCCCTGGCGGAGCGGAAGGCTACGTCGGCCAAGGGTGAGGGACGGACGGCGGTGCACTGTGGCACTGCCGTCGACGACTCGATCCGTACCCGCACGCATGCTCGTGCGCCAGCGTCAACATTCGTGAGAAACGTTTCACATAGGGACGAACTGCTTCCCTCATGAGCTTCACCATGCCAATGTGAACGCAAACATCAGCGGTTTCGTCGAGACTTCGCGGTGCGCCGACCGGCCCGGAAGCTCGGAGAACCTGCGCGCCGTCGACGGCGACGACGCTGATCTCACGAGAGAGGTACGCATGCAGACGACACCACGAGGCGTCCGGCACGGACTGCTCGCCGCCCTGCTGACCATCACGACCGCGGCCACCGGGCTCGCGGTATCGGCGCCTGCACAGGCTGCTGAGGACAACCTCGGAGACGCCGCGGCCCAGAGCGGGCGCTACTACGGCACCGCGATCGCCGCGAACAAGCTCAGCGACTCGGCCTACACGAGCATCGCGAACCGTGAGTTCTCGATGATCACGGCCGAGAACGAGATGAAGATGGACGCCACGGAGCCCAACCAGGGCCAGTTCACGTACACGCGCGGCGACCAGATCGTGAGCTGGGCCCTGGCCAACGGCAAGCAGGTCCGCGGCCACGCCCTCGCCTGGCACTCCCAGCAGCCCGGCTGGATGCAGAACATGTCCGGGACGGCGTTGCGCAACGCCATGCTCAACCACATCACCCAGGTCGCCACCCACTACAAGGGCAAGATCCACTCCTGGGACGTCGTCAACGAGGCCTTCGCCGACGGCAACGGCGGCGGACGGCGTGACTCCAACCTCCAACGCACCGGCAACGACTGGATCGAGGCCGCCTTCCGCGCCGCCCGCGCCGCCGACCCCGGCGCCAAGCTCTGCTACAACGACTACAACACCGACGGCATCAACGCGAAGTCGACGGGCGTCTACAACATGGTCAAGGACTTCAAGGCCCGCGGAGTCCCCATCGACTGCGTCGGTTTCCAGAGCCACCTGGGCACGGGAATGCCGGCCGACTACCAGGCCAACCTCCAGCGCTTCGCCGACCTCGGTGTCGACGTCCAGATCACCGAGCTCGACATCGAGCAGGGCAGCAACCAGGCCAACGCCTACCGCCAGGTCACGCAGGCGTGCCTCGCCGTCACCCGCTGCACCGGCATCACGGTCTGGGGCGTGCGGGACAACGACTCCTGGCGTACCGGTGCCAACCCGCTGCTCTTCGACGCGGCCGGCGCCAAGAAGGCCGCCTACACCTCGACGCTCAACGCGCTGAACGCGGTGAGCACCCCGCCCACCACGCCGCCGTCGAACGGTGCGATCGACGTCAACGCGTCGTACGTCCTGGTCAACCGCGGCAGCGGCAAAGCCCTCGACGTCTACAACCTCTCGACCGCCGACGGCGCACGCATCACGCAGTGGACCCGCAACGACGGCGCCCAGCAGCAGTGGCAGTTCGTCGACTCCGGGAACGGGTACTACCGGCTCAAGTCCCGGCTCTCGGGGAAGGTCCTCGACGTCTACAACTTCTCGACCGCCGACAGCGCATCGGTCGTCCAGTACACCGACCGCAACCAGACCAACCAGCAGTTCAAGGTGA
The DNA here is from genome assembly GCF_040012415.1 of Sanguibacter sp. 25GB23B1. Classification (NCBI taxonomy): domain Bacteria; kingdom Bacillati; phylum Actinomycetota; class Actinomycetes; order Micrococcales; family Sanguibacteraceae; genus Sanguibacter; species Sanguibacter sp. 25GB23B1. The sequence goes on along the minus strand of NZ_JBDYKL010000037.1, from coordinate 12,292 downwards.
CGTCCTCCGGCGGGTACCTGACGATCATCAACCGGAACTCGGGCAAGGCGCTCGAGGTCCAGGGCGCCTCCACCGCCGACGGCGGCAACATCGTCCAGTACACGAGCTGGGGCGGGGCCAACCAGCAGTGGCAGCTCGTCCGCGTCGGCTGACCAGACGCATCCCGGTCCCGGCCGGCCCGTGTGCCGGCCGGGACCTCGCCACACCGATGACTCGAAGGAGAGCACGATGAGACGAGCAGGTCAGCGCGGGACGACGAGCCCCGCGCAGAGCATCCGGCGCCGGTGGGCGTCCGCACTGGTCGCGGTCGCGACCGCAGTGTCAGCAGGCGTCCTGGCCGTGGCCGCCGCACCGGCGGCCTCTGCCGCCACGATCGACGTCAACGCGTCGTACGTCCTGGTCAACCGCGGCAGCGGCAAGGCCCTCGACGTCTACAACCTCTCGACCGCCGACGGCGCACGCATCACCCAGTGGACCCGCAACGACGGCGCCCAGCAGCAGTGGCAGTTCGTCGACTCCGGGAACGGCTACTACCGGATCAAGTCCAAGCTCTCGGGGAAGGTCCTCGACGTCTACAACTTCTCGACCGCCGACAGCGCGTCGATCGTCCAGTACACCGACCGCAACCAGACGAACCAGCAGTTCCGGCTCCAGGACGTGGCCGGCGGGTACGTCACGCTGCTCAACCGCAACTCGGGCAAGGCCCTCGAGGTCCAAGGCGCGTCCACCGCCGACGGCGGCAACATCGTCCAGTACTCCAGCTGGGGCGGGGCCAACCAGCAGTGGCAGCTCGTCCGCGTCGGCGCCGTGACGACGCCCGACCCGCCGCCCACCGGCGGCACCTGCACCCTTCCGTCGTCCTATCGCTGGACGTCGTCCGGCTCGCTCGCCGAGCCGCGATCGGGATGGGCGTCGCTCAAGGACTTCACGGTCGCCCCGTACGACGGCAAGCAGCTCGTCTACGCCACGACGCACGACAACGGCTCGTCGTGGGGGTCGATGAACTTCAGCCCGTTCACGAACTACTCCGAGATGGCCTCGGCGACGCAGAACTCGATGCCGTTCACCGCTGTCGCACCGTCGCTGTTCTACTTCGCCCCGAAGAACATCTGGGTCATGGCGTACCAGTGGGGTGGGCCGTCCTTCTCCTACCGGACCTCGACCAACCCGTCCGACGTGAACAGCTGGTCGGCACCTCAGACGCTGTTCACCGGCACCATCACCGGGTCTTCGACCGGCCCGATCGACCAGGCGCTCATCGCTGACGGCTCGACCATGTACCTGTTCTTCGCCGGGGACAACGGCAAGATCTACCGCACGAGCATGCCGCTGGGGAACTTCCCGGGGAACTTCGGCTCGTCCTCGACCGTCGTCATGAGCGACACGACGAACAACCTCTTCGAGGCCGTCCAGGTGTACAAGGTCCAGGGCCAGAACCAGTACCTCATGATCGTCGAAGCCATCGGCGCACAGGGCCGCTACTTCCGCTCGTTCACGGCCACGAGCCTGGGCGGCACCTGGACCCCGCAGGCCGCCACCGAGGGCAACCCCTTCGCCGGCAAGGCCAACAGCGGCGCCACCTGGACCAACGACATCAGCCACGGTGAGCTGCTCCGCACGTCCGCGGACCAGACCATGACCGTCGACCCGTGCAACCTCCGGCTGCTCTACCAGGGCCGCTCCCCGAGCTCGGGCGGCGACTACGGCCGGCTCCCCTACCGACCGGGACTGCTCACGCTGGTGCGCTGAACCTGACCGGCTGACCCCTCGAGGACGGACGTCGTCCTCGACCACGTGCCCCTCGCCCCTCCCGGGGCGGGGGGCACGTCCTGGTGCGCCAGGCCTGCTCACCTGGGCCCAAGGTCCCGCCCCCGTGGCCGATCGTCCGAATTGTCAGGGATGAGAGTGCGCACAGCGAGCGCGAGCGAGCGAAGACCCCTCATCCGCCCTGGTGACAGGTCGATCTTCCCGGTCGAAGTGCCGCAACCGGTCCGACGAGCGTCGACGCAGGCTGCGGCCAGAACCACGACCGCCTCACGCCCGCGAGACCGCCGCGACGTGACCCACGCGCGACAACGACGCGTGATCGACGACAGGATCTGCCATGAGCTCGACAACGCCCTTCTCAGCAGCCGGCGAGGGCAGGTCGCGCGCCCGGGGCCTCAGCCTGCGCGACTGGTCGATCCGTACGAAGATCCTGTCGGTCGTCACCCTTCTGGGTCTGGTCGCCGCGGGCGCAGGCGCCCTCGCGGTGGGCTCGATGAGGTCGATCGCCGACACGACGGCGCAGCTCGCTGCGAGCCAGAGCGGACCGGTCTTCCTCCGGAGCCAGATCCACATCAAGCAGATGGCCGCCCGGATGACGATCGCGAACCTCGCGGCCGTCCACTCTGAGGAGGGCAAGGCCGAGTGGCTCAAGCGGCAGGCCGACAACGACGCGTCGCAGCAGGAGAAGTTCGACGAGTTCAACCTCACGGACGCGGCAACGCTGCCGAGCTGGACGGCGTTCCTCGAGGACTACGCCGCGTGGATCACCGTCCGCGACACCCAGCTCGTACCCGCAGCGCTCGAGAACGCGGGCACAGGCGAGTACGAGGCGCTGCTCCTCGATGTCAGCGTCCCGTTGACCTCGGCGTTCGCGGGTCACCTCGACGAGCTCGACGCCGCGCTCATCGCACAGTCCGACGAGCTCGCGGCGGAGGCCGCAGACAAGGCAGACACGTCGGTGAAGCTCCTGACGGTCTCGATCGTCGGCGCCCTCGTGGTCGTCCTGTCGCTCGCGTTCGTCATGGCGGGCTCGATGCGTCGGGGGGTCAACCGTGTGCGTGCCTCGCTCGCGGCGATGGCGCGCGGTGACCTGACGGTCCCGGCGGACGTGCCGGGCAACGACGAGATCGGGCAGATGGCGCAGGACCTCGCTGTCGCTCAGGAGTCGCTGCGCGCGACCATGGCGGGCGTCGTGGAGACCGCGGTGACGGTCGCGGCAGCAGCAGAGGAGCTGTCGGCGGCGAACTCTCAGGTGGCTTCGGGGTCGGACGACACCAGCGCCCAGGCGGATGTGGTCGCCTCGGCGGCGTCCGTGGTGAGCATGAACGTCCAGACGGTCGCGGCGGGCGCGGAGCAGATGGGCGCGTCGATCCGGGAGATCGCGCAGAACGCGAACCAGGCCGCGAAGGTCGCGAGCCAGGCGACGGGTGTGGCGGCGGCGACGAACGACACGATCGCGAAGCTGGGTGTGTCGTCGGCCGAGATCGGGAACGTCGTCAAGGCGATCACGTCCATCGCGGAGCAGACGAACCTGCTGGCGTTGAACGCGACGATCGAGGCGGCGCGTGCAGGTGAGGCCGGCAAGGGGTTCGCGGTCGTCGCCGGTGAGGTCAAGGAGCTCGCTCAGGAGACCGCGCGAGCGACCGACGACATCTCGCGGCGCGTCGCGACGATCCAGGTCGACACCGCGGGTGCTGTCGACGCGATCGCGGAGATCGCGGCGATCATCGCGTCCATCAACGACTACCAGCTGACGATCGCCTCGTCGGTCGAGGAGCAGACGGCGACGACCAACGAGATGTCCCGCTCGGTCGCCGAGGCCGCGACAGGGTCTGCCGAGATCGCCTCGAACATCACGGGCGTCGCGGCCTCGGCAGCGTCGACCTCCGAGGTGCTCGGCCAGGTCGGGCAGTCCATCGCCGAGCTCGCTCAGCTGTCCGCCGACCTGCGCTCCCGCGCCGCGCAGTTCACCTACTAGCATCCGCCGTCGCGTCAGCCGCTCTCACAGGGACACCCCAGGACGCGAGCAGGGCGAGGGCCTCCGCGGTTCGCGAGGCCGGTTCGGCGGCGTAGATGGTGAGTGTGAGTCCGGGTTCGGAGACCATGTCGAGGCTCTCGTAGGCGAGGTCGAGGTCACCGACCGCGGTGTGGTGGAACTGCTTCGTTCCGGCACCGTGCAGGCGGACGTCGTGGCTGCTCCAGCGTCGTCGGAAGTCGTCGCTGCGGGTGGACAGCTCACCGACGAGGTCGTGCATCGGCTTGTCGTGGGGGTCCCGACCGGCCTCGGTGCGCAGGATCGAGACGCACGTGTCGGCAGCGGTGTCCCAACGGGGATAGAACCGTCGAGAGTCGTCGTCGAGAAAGGTGTAGCGAGCGAAGTTCGGCACCTCGGTGCCGGCTCGTTCGTAGAGCGAGGAGTGCATCGCTCGCCCCAGCTGGTTGCTGGCAAGGAGGTCCATCCGCCCGTTGCGGACGATGGCCGGACCGTGGGTGATCGCATCCAGCGCCCACTGGAGGGTGGGCGTCGGGGTCCACGCACGCCTGGTGCGTCGCCGTGGGCGCAGGATCGCGCTGGTGCCGTCGGCGTCCTGGGCGAGGTGGAAGAGGTGAGCGCGCTCGGCTTCCTCCAGCTGCAGCGCCCGCGAGATCGCGTCCAGCACAGAGGTGCTCACGCCTGACAGGGCGCCGCGCTCGAGCTTGGAGTAGTACTCGATGCTGACCCCCGCCAGGGCGGCTACCTCGCCGCGGCGCAGGCCGGGCACGCGTCGCTGACCGACGTCCGGCATGCCGACGTCGCGAGGCGTCAGCTTCGCGCGGCGGCTGGTGAGGAAGTCGCGCACCTCGGCCTTGTTGTCCATGCAGCAAACGCTACGACGCCGGTCGCCGGCGTGGGGTGCCCTGGTGGTACACCTCCCGCCAGTGACTTCTCCACCGTCGGTCGGTCCGCTCAGATGGAGATCACACACGAGCGACTGGAAGGAGCTGCCGCTGTGGTCTCAGGATCCGCGCCGGGCCGTCTCGACAGCGTGAGCGCCGACCTCACGCCCCACGAGCGTGTCTCCGGCTCCCCGACCCGGGGCATCCCCGATGCCCCGTCGGACCAGGACGAGCGCCTGCCCGTGGCTGCTCTGCTGGTCATGGCGCTGATGGGCTTCCTCCTCATCGCCACCGAGACCATGCCAGCGGGCCTGCTTCCTCAGATCGCCACAGGGATGGGGATCAGCGAAGGCCTCGCGGGTCAGCTCGTGAGCGTCTACGCCCTGGGAACGGTCGTCGCGGCGATCCCCGCCGTCGCCATGACCCGAGGGATGCGGCGCAAGCCGGTCTTCCTCGTGGGCATCCTGGGGTTCCTCGCCGCGAACATCGTGACGGTGCTCGCCAGCGAGATCGCCGTGTCCCTGGCGGCACGCCTGGTCGCCGGTGCGTTCTCCGGTCTGCTCTGGGGCATGACCGCGGGGTATGCGCGGCGCATCACCGCACCCGAGCACACAGGCAGGGCGTTGGCGATCGCCTCGCTCGGCGTGCCGGTGGGCCTGGCCGTCGGGACGCCCTTCGGTTCATGGCTCGGAACGACGTTCGACTGGCGCTGGTCCTTCGCCACGCTGGCTCTCCTGACGGCCATCGCCGCCGCGCTCGCCGGCGCGCTCGTCCCCGACGCCCCTGGTCAGGCCGCGGATACCCAGGCCCCGCTGCTCCGCGTCCTGCGCCTGCCGGGCGTCGCCGTCATCCTCTCTGTGATCGTCGCGTGGATGCTCGCGCACAACACCGTGTACACGTACATCTCCGCCTACCTCGGCTCCGGGGGCCTCGACCTCTCTGTCGACGTCGCGCTGGTCGTCTTCGGCGTCGCGGCCCTGATCGGCATCGGCATCACCGGCGCCGTCATCGATCGCACGCTGCGGCCGCTCGTCCTGGCCAGCGTCTCCTTGTTCATCCTCGCTGGCGTCATCTTCATCGTGGGGAACGAGTCAGTCGTCGCGGTCCTCGTCGCGATCGTCGTCTGGGGTGTCGCGTTCGGTGGAGCGGCGGCCCAGCTGCAGACGGCCATGAGCATCGCCAGCGGCGAGAACGCCGACGTCGCGAACTCCATGCTCGGCGTGGCCTTCAACGTCGCCATCTTCGCTGCCGGCGTGCTCGGCGCCGTGGTCATCGGCAGCTTCGCCGGCAGCGTCCTCCCCGTCGTCATGGTCGGCCTCGCCCTGGTCGCGTTGACCGTCACGTTCCTCGGCCGTCACACGGCATTCCCCATGAAGCCCTGATCACCGCTCACCGCACCCCGGACAGGAAGAGACCGATGACCCGAACACCGATACGACTCGCCGCCCTCGGCGCGGGACTGACGCTCGTCGCCCTCCTGACGTCCTGCACCTCGTCCCCCGTACCGGACGCATCGCCCGCGACCGGGACGCCGACACCTACCCCCGCGGGACCCGCCCCGTCCCCCGCTCCGGTGTCCACCACCACACCGATCGTCATCGAGCTCGACGGCCACCAGACCACCGGGGAGCTCGACGCCAGCGCCACCTCGGCGTCGCTCGTCGCGCAGCTTCCTCTCACCTTGCCACTCCGCGACTTCGGTGGTCAGGAGAAGCTCGCGGAGCTTCCTGTGCCGCTGGACCTCGACGGCGCACCGGCCGGGAGCGCCGCACCGGCGCTCACCATCGGCTACTACGTCCCCGACCAGGCCCTCATCCTCTACTACGAGGACGTGGGCTACTTCTCGGGGATCGTCCCCCTCGGTACCTACGACGACGCCGCCGCCCTCGAGAACCGGGCCGACGAGCTCACCATCACGCTCCGCTCGGCGGAGTGACCGGTCACCACCCCTGCACGTCCTACCTGTTCCCCTCACCCCTGGAGAGAAGCATGAGAGCCACCTACATGTTCGGCGCGGGCGACGTCCGCATCGTCGACGCACCCGACCCGCAGCTGCAGGACCCCACAGATGCTGTGGTCCGCATCGTCAGGGCCTGCGTGTGCGGGTCCGACCTGCACCCCTATCACGGCATGCAGAAGAGCCCGAGCGGTGTGTCCATGGGGCACGAGTTCATCGGCGTCGTCGAGGAGATCGGTGCGGACGTCCGCACGCTCGCGACGGGCGACCTCGTCATCGCTCCGTTCGCCTTCTCCGACGGCACCTGCGAGTTCTGCACGGAGGGCCTGTACACCTCGTGCGTGCACGGCGGCTTCTGGGACATGCCCGGCATGGGCGGCGGCCAGGCCGAAGCCATCCGGGTCCCGTACGCCGACGGAACCCTCGTCAAGGTACCGGGTGTCGACGAGGCCTCGCCGCTCCTGCCGTCGCTGCTGACCCTGTCCGACGTCTACGGCACCGGGTGGCACGCGGCCGCACGGGCCGGCGTCACCACCGGTGACACCGTCGCCGTCATCGGTGACGGTGCGGTCGGCCTCATGGCCGTGCTCTCCGCGCAGCAGATGGGCGCCGAACGCATCATCCTCATGGGACGCCACACCGCCCGCACCGACCTCGGCATCGAGCTCGGCGCGACCGACGTGGTCGCCGAGCGCGGCGAGGAAGGGATCGCCACGGTTCGCGAGCTCACCGGCGGCCACGGGGTGCCGAAGGTCCTCGAGGCGGTCGGGCACATGCCCGCCTACGAGCAGGCGTACCGCATCGTGCGCCCTGGCGGAGTCATCAGCCGTGTCGGCGTGCCTCAGTACGAGGACGCCCCGGTCGGCTTCGGCAGCCTCTTCGGAGGCAACGTCACCCTGACCGGTGGCCCCGCTCCCGTCCGCGCCTACATCGAACAGCTGATGCCCGCGATCCTCGACGGTTCGGTCGACCCCGGCCGTGTCTTCGACCGGACGGTCGACCTCGACGGGGTGCCCGACGCCTACCGCGCCATGGACGACCGTGAAGCCCTCAAGGTCATGATCACCTTCTGATCCACCCAGCATCCGAGGGCTGTGCGACGGAACGGACACGTACGTGAGCGGCACGGTGCCCGGCGCGGTGCCAGTCACCGGGACGCCGCCGTCACCTTCAGGGGATGATCCGGCGTTGGCGCAGGTCGGCGATGAGGTCGGCGAACATCACGCGGGTCTCCACGTGCTCGGCGAAGCCGAACCTGCGGGCCTTGGAGCTGTCGGCGAGGAAGTCGTAGTCCCAGGAGAAGACCGCGTCGCCGAACTGCCAGGACGACACGTCAGCGAAAGGGGTGGGGAGCAGGTCGTGCTCAGCGACGATCTGCTCCCACGTCGTGGCCTTGTCCCCCATCACGTCGGTGAGGGACATCGGCAGTGGTGCACCGACCGGGATGTCCAACAGCTCGGCGAGCACGGGCCACATCGTGTTCCAGCGGAACAGGTCCCCGTTGGTGATGTTGAACGCCTGGCCTGCACATGCCGGTTCGGTCGCAGCCCAGACCGTGGCACGGGCCAGCAGGCCCGCGTCGGTGAGCTCCAGCAACGTGTCGTAGGCACCAGGCTTGCCCGGGAACCTCAGGGGCACGCCGAGAGCCTTGGACATCGCGGCGTAGACGGTGATGACGGCGAGCAGGTTCATCGGGTTGCCCAGCGCCGTCCCGCACACCACCGAGGGCCGCAGGGCCGACCATGACCAGGGCTGACCGGCGGAGCGGCCCTCGAGGTAGTGCTGCTGATCGAGGTTGAACTCCGGGGGTAGGTGGCCGGGATCGTCCTCGCGCGCGGGCGTCTGGAACGGGCCGAGATGGGCCCCGTACACCTTGTATCCCTGCATGAGGCTCACGTGCTCCAGGCCAGGGGCCGCTGCCGCGACCGCCTCGACGGTGTTGACGAGCATCGCGACGTTCGGCGCCACCAGCTCGCTCCACGTGGGGCGGTCCTGGAACGCGGCGAAGAACACGTGCGTCACCTCGGTCAGTGTCCCGAGGACGGTCGCCGAGGCATCCGCGTCGAGCAGGTCGACGGCCACGTGCCGGACCGTTCCGCTGTCCTGTCCGCCACGCCGGGAGACGCCGATGACGTCCCAGTCGGGAAGAGAGGCCAGGTGCTCCATCAGGGTGGTCCCGATGACTCCGTGCGCGCCCACGACCAGGGCAGTTCTGCGGATCGTCACGTGTGCTCCTCATGCTCGTCGATGGGTCCGTCGAAGGTGGGCCCGGAGTCTCCACCGTCGTGCGTCCACCGTGGGGGAACCAGCCCCTTGGTCAGGCCTGCCTGGTCGTGACTACCCCCATCAGGGTCACCTTGCGGTGCGGAGACGCTCGCGGGGCGGGAGACGATGGGGCAGTGGACAGCGACAGCGAGTTCGGAGCATTCCTGCGCGGCCGGCGTGCGCTGCTCGACCCGGAGGTGATCGGGGTGGTCTCGCACGGCCGCCGCCGGGTGCCGGGGCTGCGGCGCGAGGAGCTCGCGCACCTCGCTGGGGTCAGCCCCACCTACTACACACGCCTTGAACAGGGGCAGAGCACCGGGGCGTCCGACAGCGTCCTGGACGCCCTGAGCCGTGCGCTGCGACTGACGCCCGACGAGCGACGCCACCTGCACGACCTAGCACGCCCTGCCCGGACGCGACCAGTCTCACCGCGTCGGTGGGAGGCCGCCGGTGTCGCCACCCGCCAGCTCGTCGCGGCGGTGGACGCAGTCCCCATGCTCGTCCTGAACCGTCGCAACGACGTGCTGGTCTGGAACCCGCTCGCGCACGCCCTGCTCGCCGGCCACCTGCGTCGTGATGCCCCCGATCACCCCGACGACCGCCCGAACACACTGCGGATGCTCTTCCTCGATCCGCACACCCGCGAGCTGTACAGCGCATGGGCCGACGAGGCACGCCGTGCCGTCGCCGCGCTGCGACTGACCGCGGGCGAGCACGCCAACGACCCCGCACTCACCAACCTGATCGGTGACCTCGTGGTTCACAGCGACGAGTTCGCCGCCCTCTGGGCCGAGCACCCGGTCACGAGCTGCAGCGAGGGCACCAAGCACTACCGCCACCCCAGCGTGGGACAGCTCGAGCTCGCCTTCACCATGACCACGACGACGGACGGCAGCGGCCACCGCCTGCTGGCACTCACCGCCGAGCCGGACTCACCGTCTCAGCACGCGCTCCGGCTGCTCGCCGACACCTCGGCTGAGCACAGCTAGGGACGAACCGGCGCGCCGCCACGGCCGGGCGGCGTGGGTGTAGCGCTAGACATGAGAGTGCGGGCTGCAGGGATGGTGGAGCGCTCTTGCTCGACCTCGACCACATAGCCGTTGAAGGTCGCCCCGGACTCGAGCCTGTCGCTCCCGTCTGCACGAGGTACCTCTCGTAGGACGGCGGATCCCTTGACCGGGTAGAGCGCCGTGCTGTCGGCGCTGATCGGGGCGTACTCACTGAATGCTGCGTGAATCGCGATCACCGACCCGCGCTGCAGCGGGAGATCGTCGGGCGACTCGCTGTGCCGTTCCTCGGCATACGCGACGCGTTGCGCCATCTCGGGTCCCAGTGCGGCGCTGAGCCACTCGGAGTCGGGATCGTCCACGTGCCAGGCGACCACATCTCCCACGCTGAAGGGCTCTCCGCAGCACTGCATCTGCCAGCCATCCACCCAGATCAGAACCGCCATGGCGATGATTCTCGCAGGCATCGGCGACCCGGATCGCTTCCTCCGAGCTAGGAGTGCGACGCGTCGTCGCGTCGTCCGATCGCGGTGACCTCTCTCGCGGAGCCCAGGCCATTCGCGCCCGATAGGCGCGGTTCAGCGCCGCAACCGGTCGCCCGAGGTTCACATACCACACTGGCCGTCTCTAGTTCACCTGCCAGACACGGCAGCGTCGGCTTTGCCCCCTATGTCCGGTGAGCCCTGCTACCGCCCGTCTAGATCGAGGATTGCCCCAATGCCCTCCATGCACCGTTCCGCGTCGATGCTGGCCGTAGCGACAGGACTGGGGGTGCTCATCTCCGCCGGAGTGGCCGCACCCGCCAGCGCTGCCGACCCGTTCACCCCCGACGAGCTCAGCTACAACTACCCGTCGAACGCGGCGTACGACTACGTGCCGATCCTCGACGCGTTCTCCGCGCTGGTTACCGACCGGCCCGACATCATCGCGCTCAACGACAGCACCACCGTCGACATCAACGTCAACGCCACCCCGGAGCAGGTCGAGCGTGCCATCGTAGACCAGTACGCGGACATGTCCGTGTCGATGGCCGACGGCCTGGGCCAGAACCTCAGCGCGATCTACCAGGACGCCATGGCCGGCGGGGACCTGCCCAAGACCCAGTCCCTCCTCACGAAGAGCGGTGGCCTCGTCGGCTACTACTCGTCGTCCAACCCGTCGAAGAACTACTTCGACTACGACCGGCCGTACATCCGTTTCGCCGACAGCCTCGTCTACCGCGACAAGGAGGGCGGCGACGCCTGGGCGTCGACCAGCGGCGCGTACCCGAGCGGCCACACCTCGCAGGCGTACTGGCAGGGCACCACCCTGGCGACGCTGCTGCCCGAGCTCGCCCCCCAGATCCTGGCCCGTACGTCCGAAGCAGGCCACAACCGCATCGTGATGGGCGCGCACTACCCGCTCGACGTCATCGGCGGTCGCATGATGGGCCAGCACATCGTCGAACGCCGCTGGAGCGACCCCGAGTTCCGGGTGCTGTTCGAGGCGGCCTCCGCCGAGCTCCACACCGTGCTCGAGGAAGGCTGCGGCGACACCCTCGCCAACTGCATCGCCGCCGACGTTCCCTACCTCAGCGACGACGAGGCTCTCGCGGTGTACGCAGAGCGGATGTCGTACGACTTCCCGCAGATCGGCGAGGCCGGCCAGCCGGTCACCGTGCCTGCGAACGCCGAGTCCCTGCTCATCTCCAGCCACCCCGACCTCACCGACGCCCAGCGCCGGCAGGTCCTCGAGCTGACCGTCGCCGACTCCGGATACCCGCTCGACAAGGGGACCGAGGGCAGCTGGCAGCGCCTGAACCTGGCCGCCGCGATGGACGCCGAGGTCAGCATCAACGCCGACGGAAGCGTCTCGCTCATCGACGGCTCGACGCCCGAACCCGACGCGGACTCCCAGGAGCTGCAGGTGACGATCCCCCAGGCGACGCCGGGAGAGTTCGTGTGGAACATCGACGGCACCAACGGTCTGGTCGACATGGGCACGGCCATCAAGTCCGGGGACCACTACGCTGCCGTCGGCTCGCTCAACCCCATCCGCGTGACGGATACCCGACCTGGCGCCCCGGAGTGGTCGGTCTCCGCCCAGGTGAGCGACTTCGCGTCGGCCGATACGTCGTTCTCGGCCACGTTCCTGGGCTGGACCCCCAGCGTGGTGCTCAGCGGCGGCGACGCCGTGGCGGGCACCCAGGTCGACTCCGGGTTCCTCGGGGGCGAGGGCCTTTCGACCTCGGCCACCCTCGGCTACGCCTCGCTCGGCCACGCCCTCGGCTCGGCCACGCTCGGCGCGGGCCTGGATCTGAAGATCCCCGTCGACGTCAGCGACGGCACCTACACCGCCACGATCACGCTGACGGCACTGAGCTGACCGACCGTCCCTGCGAGTCCGGGGGGGGGGGGGGGGGGGGGGGGGGGGGGGGGGG
>NZ_JBDYKL010000036.1:0-53191 GCF_040012415.1 Sanguibacter sp. 25GB23B1 | reverse complement strand
CGTTCTGGCCGCTCGAGGAGCTCACCAAGGGCCAGAGCCAACGAGGCTGGGTGGCGTTCGTCACCGGGCGGGGCTAGTCACCGGGCGGTGCTGATCACGAGGTGGCGCTGGTCTTCGGCGGCGCTCGTCATCCTGCGTCGGCGCTGAGCGGGACCTGGAACTCGGCGGCCTCGAGCGCGAGTCCGTTGTCGAGAGCGGCCTCGGACGGTCGCGTCATGACGAACACCGCACCGTCGAGGGTGTCCCACGTGAGCGGGAACGCCACCCAGCCTCGTTGGCTCTGGCCCTTGGTGAGCTCCTCGAGCGGCCAGAACGTGGCACTCGTGAGTGCCACCTCGAGGCTCGGGTCCGCGAGGAGAGGGTCGCCCGAGGCCGACTGCAGCTGGAAGTCCGTGGGGCCGGTCGTGGCTGCGATCTCCGAGCCGGTCGAGAGGGTCACGTCGACGAGGACGTACGCCTCGACGCCGTCCGGAGCATCGACGCCCTCGGGCACAGGGAAGTTCGGGACGAGTCCGTTGATCGTGACGGTCGACTGCATCTGCTTGTCGGTGATCGAGCCGGCGACCTCCGTGTAGTCGAGGTCGTCAGGGGCGGAGGAACGTGCCGGGGTGATCCGGCCGTCACCGCACGCCGTCAGTGTCAGTGTCAGAGCGACCGTGAGCGCCGAGGACACCGCGTGGGGACGCACTGCTGCACGTCCGCGTCGTGTCTCGCGCGTCATGGCGTGTCCTCCTGGTGCTGTTCTGTTCGGCCGTTGTGCCCTCACACTCTAGGTGTCAGAGTGGATCTTATGGCCGACCTCACGGATGCCGAGATTATCGCCGGGCTGCGCGGTACGCCGTGGCACCTCTTCGTCGGGCGTCTGCACGCCGCCTTCGCCGTGGACGGCCTGTCTGCCGGCGTACGGTTCGCCGGACGCGTCTGCGAGGCTGCCGACGCCGCCGGCCATCACCCGGACATCGACCTGCGCTACGGCGAGGTCCACCTGGTCCTCGTGAGCCACGACGTCCGAGCCGTCACCTCGCGTGACGTCGGGCTCGCCCTGACGATCGCCGAGATCGCCCGCGACGACGGGCTCGTCCCGAGCGGTGGATCGCCGCAGGTCACAGAGATCGCCGTCGACGCGCTGGACATCCCTCGCGTGCGTCCGTTCTGGAAGGCCGCGTTCGCCTATGTCGACGGCGCCACCACCGTCGACGGCGTGACGGACCTCGCCGACCCGCGGGGGATCGGGCCGTCGATCTGGTTCCAACAGATGGATGCGCCGAGACCGCAGCGCAACCGCATCCATCTCGACGTGACGGTCGCCCACGAGCAGTCGGCGGAGCGGCTGGCAGCGATCCTCGATGCCGGCGGAGTGCTCGTCTCCGACGCCGCCGCGCCGCGGTTCTGGGTCGTCGCGGACGCCGAGGGGAACGAGGTGTGCCTCTGCACGCCCGAGGGGCGTTCCTGAGCCCGGAGCCTCCCGGGATGTCCGGTGCGGGTCCCACGGGCTGAGACCCTATGGCCGTCAGGTGACATCGCTGCGTGGGGGGCGTAGTGTGCTTCTTGTGCAGACGTCCATCCTCGTAGTACTTCCTAAGCGCGCCGGCTGAGGCCCACCACTTAGGTCTCGTCAGCGCGCTTACCCCTCGAAGAGCCCTACCGGGTGCGAGGGGTTTTTTCATGTCACCACAACATGTCGCCGCGACGCACGTCACCACAGTGACCGTCGATCCGGTAGCAGCTTCCACCCAGTACCACACACAGGAGAACCTGATGGTCCAGGGCCCCACCCCGACACCGCTGCGAAGCGGCGTGAAGACAGGCGACACCGCCGCGACGCAGGCACCGACGCCCAGCGCGCCCAAGCCGGCACCGAGCCAGTCGCCGCAGGGCGCGCGCCGCGCCGCCGCCGAGGTCGTCGCGCCGCAGGAGATGACCGGCGCCGAGTCCATCGTCCGCTCACTCGAGTCGGCCGGCGTCGAGGTGGTCTTCGGCATCCCCGGAGGCGCGATCCTGCCGACCTACGACCCGCTCATGGACTCGACGAAGCTCCGGCACATCCTTGTGCGCCACGAGCAGGGTGGCGGCCACGCAGCCTCGGGCTACGCGCACGCGACAGGTCGGGTCGGCGTCACCATGGCGACGTCAGGGCCCGGCGCGACCAACCTCGTGACACCCATCGCCGACGCCAACATGGACTCCATCCCCATGGTCGCGATCACGGGACAGGTGGGCGCCTCGCTCATCGGGACCGACGCGTTCCAGGAAGCAGACATCGTCGGGATCACGCTCCCGATCACCAAGCACAACTTCCTCGTCACGAACCCCGACGACATCCCCAGGGTCATCGCCGAGGCCTTCCACATCGCCTCGACCGGCCGCCCCGGCCCCGTCCTCGTCGACATCGCGAAGTCGGCGATGCAGTCGCGCACGACCTTCTCCTGGCCGCAGGAGATGAATCTTCCTGGGTACCACCCGGTGACGAAGCCGCACAGCAAGCAGATCCGCGAGGCGGCTCGCCTCCTCGCGGCGGCGCGACGCCCCGTGCTCTACATCGGCGGCGGGGCGATCCGTTCCGGAGCGGCTGCAGAGCTGCGCAAGCTCGTCGACCTGTCCGGTGCGGCAGCCGTCACGACGCTCATGGCCCGCGGGGCTCTGCCCGACACCCACCCGCAGAACCTGGGCATGCCCGGCATGCACGGGACGGTCCCCGCGGTCTCGGCGCTGCAGAAGGCCGACCTCGTCTTCGCCCTGGGAGCACGGTTCGACGACCGCGTCACGGGCAAGCTCTCGAGCTTCGCGCCGCACGCGACGATCATCCACGCGGACATCGACCCCGCCGAGATCAGCAAGAACCGGACTGCGGACGTGCCGATCGTCGGTGACCTCAAGGAGGTCATCACCGACCTGCTGCCCGAGCTCCAGCGGGAGCAGGAGGTGCACGGCAAGCCCGATGTCGAGGCCTGGTGGCGTCAGATCGACAGCTGGCGCGAGACGTACCCCCTGGGATTCACCGAACCCGAGGACGGTCACCTCTCGCCACAGCACGTCATCACGCGCCTCGGGGAGATCTCCGGACCGGACAGCATCTACGTCGCGGGCGTCGGCCAGCACCAGATGTGGGCTGCGCAGTTCATCAAGTACGAGCGGCCCAACACGTGGCTCAACTCGGGTGGTCTCGGCACCATGGGCTATTCCATCCCTGCCGCGATGGGTGCCAAGGTGGGACAGCCCGAGCGCACGGTCTGGGCGATCGACGGTGACGGCTGCTTCCAGATGACCAACCAGGAGCTCGCCACCTGCACGATCAACGACATCCCCATCAAGGTCGCGCTCATCAACAACTCGTCCCTCGGGATGGTGCGGCAGTGGCAGACGCTCTTCTACGAGTCGCGCTACTCCAACACGGACCTCAACACGGGTCACGGCACCATCCGCGTCCCCGACTTCGTCAAGCTCGCCGACGCGTACGGCTGCGTGGGTATCCGGGTCGAGCACGCCAACGAGGTCGACGCCGCGATCAAGCGCGCCGAGCAGATCAACGACCAGCCCGTCGTGATCGACTTCAACGTCTCCCGAGACGCGATGGTCTGGCCGATGGTCGCGACCGGTGTGAGCAACGACGACATCCAGTACGCACGCGGCATCTCGCCCGCGTGGGACCGCGAAGACTGACAGGGAAGGCAGAAGAAGACATGACTCGTCACACCCTCTCGGTGCTCGTGGAGAACAAGCCCGGTGTGCTCACGCGCATCGCCGGCCTCTTCGCCCGCAGGTCCTTCAACATCCACTCACTCGCCGTCGGACCGACGGAGCACGAGGACCTCTCGCGCGTGACCGTCGTCGTCGACGTGGACGAGCTCCCGCTCGAGCAGGTGACGAAGCAGCTGAACAAGCTCGTCAACGTCATCAAGATCGTCGAGCTCGACCCGGCCGCGGCGGTCCAGCGCGAGCTCATGCTCGTCAAGGTCCGTGCCGACCTCGCGAACCGCACGCACGTCCTCGAGGTCGTCCAGCTCTTCCGCGCGCACGTCGTCGACGTCGTCCCCGATGCCGTGACGATCGAGGCGACCGGCAACCCCGAGAAGCTCGCGGCGCTCCTGGGGGCGCTGGAGCCCTTCGGCATCCGTGAGATCGTCAAGTCCGGCACCGTCGGCATCGGTCGCGGTGCCCGCTCGATCACGGACCGGGCGCTCGAACGCGTCGCACGCACCGCCTGACCCACGTCTTTCCTTCCTCTGCACCACACACCCACACCAAACCAAGGAGATCCACGGTGGCTGAGCTTTTCTACGACGACGACGCCGATCTGTCCATCATCGCCGGCCGCAAGGTCGCCGTCATCGGCTACGGGAGCCAGGGTCACGCGCACGCGCTGAACCTGCGCGACTCGGGTGTCGACGTCCGCGTCGGCCTCCGCGACGGCTCTGCCTCGCGCGCGAAGGCGGAGAACGAGGGGCTGCGCGTCGTCTCGGTCGTCGAGGCCGTCAAGGAGGCCGACGTCGTCGTCATCCTCGCTCCGGACCAGGTGCAGCGTCACGTGTACGCCGAGGAGATCGCGCCCAACCTCAACGAGGGTGCTGCTCTCGTCTTCGGCCACGGCTTCAACATCCGCTTCGGCTACATCAAGCCCGCTGCCGGCCTCGACGTCGTCATGGTCGCCCCGAAGGGACCGGGCCACCTCGTGCGCCGCGAGTTCCTCGACGGTCGCGGCGTGCCTGTCATCGTCGCGGTCGAGCAGGACGCGTCCGGCTCGGCGTGGGACCTCGCGCTCTCCTACGGCAAGGCGATCGGTGGCCTGCGCGCCGCCGGCATCAAGACGACCTTCACCGAAGAGACCGAGACGGACCTCTTCGGCGAGCAGGCCGTCCTCTGCGGTGGCGCCTCGCAGCTCGTGCAGTACGGCTTCGAGGTCCTCACCGAGGCCGGCTACCAGCCCGAGGTCGCGTACTTCGAGGTGCTCCACGAGCTCAAGCTCATCGTCGACCTCATGTGGGAGGGTGGCATCGCGAAGCAGCGCTGGTCCGTCTCCGACACGGCCGAGTACGGCGACTACGTCTCCGGCCCGCGCGTCATCACCCCCGAGGTGAAGGAGAACATGAAGGCTGTCCTCGCGGACATCCAGAACGGTGCCTTCGCCGAGCGCTTCATCAACGACCAGGACTACGGGGCGCCGGAGTTCAAGGAGCTGCGCGCCAAGGGCGAGCAGCACCCGATCGAGGCCACCGGCCGCGAGCTGCGCAAGCTGTTCGCCTGGGTCAAGCCGTCCGACTCGGACTACGTCGAGGGAAGCGCCGGACGCTGATCCGACGCTCCGCGCACGTCCTCACAGGGGCGGGCCTGTCTGCTCACGCAGACTGGCCCGCCCCTGTGTCGTCGCTGCTGTCTGGTGCGTACGGCTCGCCGTGCACGGGTGCGAGATGGTGCTTGACTGACACCATGGAACGTGACGGCACCTATGCACCGAGCCCCGAGAAGCGCGCCCGCGACCAGGTCGAGGAGTACGAGTCCTCGGGAGGCACCCGAGGGACCACGATGAGGGGCATGCCGGTCGTCATCCTCACGACCACCGGCGCGAAGACCGGAATGGTCCGCAAGACGCCGCTCATGCGGGTGGAGCACGACGGCCGGTACGCGGTCGTCGCGTCGCTCGGCGGCGCGCCCAAGCACCCGGTCTGGTACTACAACCTGCTGGCCCACCCGCGGGTCGCGCTCCAGGACGGACCGGAGAAGCGGGACATGACGGCGCGCGAGGTGACGGGAGCAGAGCGCGACGAGTGGTGGGCCCGGGCTGTGGACGCCTACCCGGACTACGCCGACTACGCCCTGAAGACCGAGCGCACCATCCCCGTCCTGGTTCTCGAACCTCTCACCGACGCCGGAGCCTGAGTCACGACCGAACGGTTGCGCGCGCCCCGTACGCCTGAGGCATGATTCCTCCATGACGGACAACGACGCCACGCCCGAGACCGACGCCACCACCGGTGCCCCCGACGACTCGCCGTACGCCGCGGTCGAGGCCGCGCAGCAGGGTGGTGGCACCGTGGCGGACAGCGAGACCGCCGAGTTCTGGGAGGCGGCGCGCGGCCACGCCGGGCTCGGCGACATCGCCGTCGTCGGAGGGGTGAGCGCTGCCGCAGGCGTCGCTCCAGCAGCCTGGGCCTTCGGTGACAACCCTCGGATCGCCGACGAGCTGCTCGCGCTCGTGCTGGCTGGGACCAAGACGGCGACGTCCTCGGCGCTCTCCGACTACGACGCCGACGACACCCCGATCCCGGAGGCCGGCGAGCTGTCGATCATCCTCGACGGCGAGGGGCACCCGGCCGCACTCATCCGGACCACCGAGGTCGAGATCGTGCCGTTCGACGAGGTGACCGCAGACTTCGCGTCCGCCGAGGGCGAGGACGACCGTTCCCTCGAGTCGTGGCGGGCCGAGCACACGACGTACTTCACCCGGGTCCTCGGCCTGCCGACGCTGCCGGCGGGGTTCCAGGTCGTCACCGAGCGCTTCGAGCTGCTCTACCCGACGCCCACGCGCTGAGCCGCAGGGGCGTCAACCGGTCCCACGGACGCGCGGGCTGGTCCTGCGTGGGAACGCGACGCGTGCGTCAGGGCTCGACGCTGAGCACGACCTCGAACTCGAGGAGGCTCGCACCGGTGGAGACCGGGGCCGGCCGGTCTCCGGATCCGGCGTGGGCCGCGCGAGCAGGACCGGCGGCCCACGCCTGGTAGTCCTCCTCGGTCTCCCACCTCGTGTAGACGAAGTAGCGCGTCTCGCCCGCGACCGGGCGCAGGAGCTCGAAGCCCAGGAATCCGGGGGAGCCCTCGACGGCACCCTTCCGCGCCGCGAAGCGCTTCTCCAGCTCGGAACCTGAACCGGCGGGGAGGTCGATCGCGTTGATCTTCACAACAGTCATGGACACCAGCATCGCACCCGGGCGCCGGCCCGAGGTCAGCGCTGAACGGCGTGATCGGATGATGAGATGTGCGTCCCGGCACCTGGGACCGCGCGTAGGATCTCCGGCATGACGCGGAACATCGATCTTGCAGTTGTGGCCGGCGACGGAATCGGGATCGAGGTCGTCGAGCAAGGGCTCGCAGTCCTCGACGCAGTCCTCGCGGGGTCCGATGTCTCGGTCACCACGACCGAGTTCAACCTCGGCGCCCAGCGCTGGCACACGACGGGCGAGACCCTCACCGACGAGGACCTCTCCGCGATCCGCGCTCACGACGCCATCCTCCTCGGGGCGATCGGTGACCCGTCGGTCCCGTCCGGCGTCCTCGAGCGCGGGCTGCTCCTCAAGCTCCGGTTCGCGCTCGACCACTACGTCAACCTCCGCCCCGGCAAGCTCTACCAGGGAGTGAAGTCGCCGCTGGCCGAGCCTGGCGAGATCGACTTCGTCGTCGTGCGCGAAGGCACCGAGGGTCCGTACGTCGGCAACGGCGGTGCCATCCGCGTCGGCACGCCGCACGAGGTCGCCAACGAGGTGAGCGTCAACACGGCGTTCGGTGTCGAGCGCGTCGTCCGCGACGCCTTCTCCCGTGCGCAGGCGCGGCCTCGCAAGCACCTCACCCTCGTCCACAAGCACAACGTCCTCGTCCACGCCGGCCACCTGTGGCGTCGCACGGTCGAGGCCGTCAACGCGGACTTCCCGGACGTGACGACCGACTACCTGCACGTCGACGCCGCGACGATCTTCCTCACGACGAACCCGTCGCGCTTCGACGTCATCGTCACGGACAACCTTTTCGGTGACATCCTCACCGACCAGGCTGCGGCGATCACGGGCGGTATCGGGCTGGCCGCGTCGGCCAACATCAACCCTGACCGGACCGCGCCGTCGATGTTCGAGCCCGTCCACGGCTCGGCGCCCGACATCGCGGGCCAGGGCAAGGCCGACCCGACGGCGACCGTCCTGTCCGTGAAGATGCTCCTCGACCACCTGGGACTCGCTGACGAGGCGCAGCGCGTCGAGACAGCCGTCGCCGCCGACCTCGCCGAGCGGGGGAGCCGAGTACGGTCGACGACCGAGGTCGGCACCGAGCTCGCTGACCGCGTGCGCGGCTAGAGCCTTCCTCGGTCGTCTTCACCGGTCTCCCGATCGAGAGACACCTTGCAGCGCAGGACCCACAACGGGGTCGGGCGTGGGAAAATGCAGGGGTCGCCAGGTGAAAGGCCTTTGAAATGAGCATCGCTCTCCCAGAATCGTCCACGACCGTCGACGACGTCGCCGCACGGTTCGAGATCCACCGCACGGACTCCCCCCTCTCTCCGGAGGCGCGGGCGTCGGCCATCGCCGCGCCGAAGTTCGGGACCGTGTTCACCGACCACATGGCTCGCGTCACGTGGTCGTCGGCCGACGGGTGGACCGACCGTCGCGTCGAGAAGTACGGCCCGCTCCTCCTCGACCCCGCCAGCGCCGTGCTGCACTACGGCCAGGAGATCTTCGAGGGCCTCAAGGCCTACCGTCACGACGACGGGAGCATCTGGGCCTTCCGTCCGGAGGCGAACGCCGCCCGTTTCGCACGTTCGGCGGAGCGGCTCGCCCTCCCCGTCCTGCCGTCCGACGACTTCATCGGTGCGGCCGCAGCGCTCGTCCGTACCGACGTCGAGTGGGTCCCGACGGGGGAGGAGACGAGCCTGTACCTGCGGCCGTTCATGTACGCGTCGGAAGCGTTCCTCGGCGTCCGTCCGTCTCTCGAGGCAGAGTTCCTCGTCATCGCGTCACCCGTGGGGCCGTACTTCGCCGGCGGCGTGAAGCCGGTGGCCATCTGGGTGGCGCAGGACTTCCACCGTGCGGGCGCGGGCGGCACGGGCGCGGCGAAGTGCGGCGGCAACTATGCCGCCAGCCTCCTGCCGCAGACGCAGGCGCACGAGAAGGGCTGCGAGCAGGTCTGCTTCCTCGACGCCTCGACGAACACTGCCATCGAAGAGCTCGGCGGCATGAACGTCTTCTTCGTCCGCGCCGACGGCTCGGTCGAGACCCCGGAGCTCACGGGGTCGATCCTCGAGGGCGTCACGCGGTCCTCGATCATCCAGCTCCTCACCGACCGTGGCCACGAGGTCGTCGAGCGCCGGATCCTTCTCTCGGAGGTCCGTGAAGGTCTGGCGGACGGCTCGTACTCCGAGGTGTTCGCGTGCGGGACCGCCGCCGTCATCACCCCGATCGGCCGCCTGGCCGGCGAGGAGTTCGATCTCACCATCGCCGACGGTGCCGCAGGCAGCGTGACGATGACGATCCGCGGCGAGCTCACCGACATCCAGAACGGCCGCGCCGCCGATCGGCACGGGTGGATGACACGGCTCGTCTGACCCGGGGGCCGCTCCTCTCCTGGACGACGACGGTCGGCCCACGCCATGGCGAGGGCCGACCGTCGCCGTCTCCGCCGACCTGTCAGGACGAGCGCCGCCTCATGACGCCAGACGACGGGTGAGCGGGAGGTGCGAGCGCGTGGCGAGGGCCGCGCCTCCGATCGCCAGGAGCGGCCCGGTGGACGCGAGGAGCGCAAGGAAGAGCCACGGGAGCTCGAGCTGCCACGTCCAGCCCATCCCGTCCGACTTCACGCGTTCTGCGAGCACGAGCACACCGCCGAAGAAGACTCCTGCACCGATCCCGAGGCCGGTCCCGACCACGGCGAGCACTCCCGCTTGGGCGCCGGCCAGCGCGCGTCGCGTGCGCGGAGATGCGCCGACGGCGGAGATCGTCGCGAGGTCGGGGCGGGACTCGGCTGCCGCGAGCCCGACGACGATCCACGTCGCCAGGACGCTCAGGAGCGCGGCACCGGCGATCGCGGCGACCAGCGGTCCGCTCGACGCGGAGTACGACGGGGTCGTCTCAGTCGACCACGCTTGGATCCCGGGGACTTCAGGAAGCGCCCACGACGGGTCTCCTGGCGTCCCGGTCAGGCGAGCCGTCGCAGGCACCACGAACCCGACCGGTGTACTCGTCCACCCGATCTGCTCGACGACACCGGGTGGCAGGATCAGCCTGTATCTCCACTCGCCCCACTGGTGGGCGACAGCCGGGACGACCACGGGCTCGTCCTCGCCCGGCACCGCGAGATGGGCGACGGTCGACCCGTCGGCGTCGGTCCGCAGGTCGCGTTCCGAGGCCACCACGACGTGCTCGCTCGCGAGCGCCTCGGCGGTCTCATCGGCGCCTGGCAGCGCCAGCGCGCGGGCCATGCCGCCGTCGTCCACGAGGACCGGACCCATCTCGGCGTCGGAGCTGAAGGGATTGTCGGTCCAGAGCTGGCCGCCGCACCGTGGGTCCGAGCCTTGCTGCTCCGCCCGGCACGCGTTCTCGGGTGGTCGGAGGACCTCGATGCGCTCGGCGGGGCTGCCGGGAGGCGGGACGGGCGCTCTCACCTCGATGATCGGAACGCCGCCGAGCGGGCCCACGAGCGCTTGGCGGTACGCCTCGACGCTCTCGAGCCAGGGGCGGGTGGAGGTCGCGGCACCTGTGCCCGGCACTGGTGGCGCGATGTCCACGATGAGCGTCCCGACCGCGGCGTCGGGCAGCTGGAAACGCTGCTCGCTCGCGTCCTGCGACGCCTGGAAGGTCAGTCCGGCTGCGGCGACCGTGGTCACGGCGATGATCGCCGCGAGCGCCGGAGCCGTCCGTGCACGGTGCCGGTCCGCGTCGCGCAGGGCGTACCGGAGCGACGGGGAGGTGCGGTGGGCTGCTCGTGCGAGGCGACCCACGAGGGAACCTGCGGTCCCGATGACACCGACCTGGAGCGCGAGGATCCCCAGGAGGAGCACCACGGTCCACCCGGCGAGGGCGCCGACGAACACGGCGACGACACCGATCGCGAGGCAGGCGAGCCCGGTGACGGGCATCCGGCGACGGCCGGGTATGACTGGGCGACGGCCGCTGAGGGCCGCGACGACGTCCGTCCGCGCCGCCTGCCGTGCCGGCCACCATGCCGCTGCAAGAGCGATCGCCGTCCCGGCGAGCGCCAGTGCACACAGCTCGGCGACGGGTATCGCGACGTCGGGCACGTAGATGTCCTGGGTCCGGAGCGCCGGGACGAGAGCCACGCCGAGGGCCGCGCCGAGCACAGTTCCGGCAAGAGCGCCGCCGCCGCCCACGACGAGGCCCGTCGCGAGGACGATCCGTCGGAGGTCTGCCGGCTCGCCACCTGTCGCAGCGATCAGGGCGAGGTTGCGCGTCTCGCGACGTGCCCCGACGACGAAGGCCGGACCGATGAGGAGGACGGCCTCGAGGAGGACCAGCGCCCCGATGATGACAAGGACAGCAACATCGGCGACGAGGGTGGTCGAGCCGACCCGGTAGGGGAGCATGTACGCGACCGACACCATGGACCCGGAGTGCGCGAGGCTCGCTTCGGGGGTGACGATGACGTCGCGGCTGAGCACCTCGACGCCGAGGGGGTAGAGCAGCTCGGCGTGCTCGCGCAGGACGGGAGCGTCGCCGGTGACGTACCAGGTGCTCGGGTTCGCGTCGTCGAAGGGCAGAACCAGAGGTGATCCGGGCAGGGCGACGAAGTCCACGGGGACTCCCGCCCCGACGCGGCCGATCCCGACCACGGTGAACGTCACGGGCGGTGTGGTCGGCACCGCTCCGTGCAGCGCTGGTCGGAGATCGACCGTGTCGCCGACGTCGAGGACTGCTGACCGTGCCATGTGGCCGCTGACGAGGATCTCGGACGCGTCGCGTGGAGCGCGGCCGCTCTCGAGGGCAGCCAGCGAGCTGAAGGTGTCGTCGGTGAGGTCGACCTCGGTGTAGCTCTTCGAGACCTGAGACCGGCGACCGTCGATGTAGTCGACGAGCGCGGTGCGGACGGGGAGGACCGTGCTCCCGGGCGGGAGCGCTGCCGTGAAGGCGGTGTCCATCTCGTCTGCGGTCCACGAGACGGGTTCGTCGACCCATTCGCACCAGGATTCGCCGACGCTCGACGGCTTGTACGGGAAGCCGTCGCACTCCATGGTCAGACGCGCCTGGATGTGCGGGCCGAGCGAGTCGCGGACGATGCTCGCGTCGCTCGGCTCGGTCGAGCGGAGGAGGACGAGCCCGGCGGACCCGGCGACGAGGGGCAGGGCGACGAGCGCGGCGACGAGTGCAGTCCGTCCACGGTGGCGGGTGGCGTCGCGGCGTGCGATCCGCACGGCGGCGCGCCACCGTGCTGCCCACCGCAGCGCGGTGGGCAGGGTGCGCCCGGTCATCCGCCGTGACCTGCCGCCCCGGCGAGGAGGGACTCGACGGACGCGAGCACCCCGGTCGAGTCGGTGACCCGGCCGTCGCGGAGGAAGACGGTGCGGTCCGCCCAGGCGGCGTAGCGCGCGTCGTGGGTGACCATGAGGCCGGCGGCACCGTCGTCGATCCGGGCGCGGAGGACCTGCATGATCTCCTCGCCGGCGACGGAGTCGAGTGCGCCGGTGGGCTCGTCGGCGAGGAGCAGACGGCGTGGACCGACGAGTGCGCGGGCGATCGCCACCCGCTGCTGCTGACCGCCGGAGAGCTGGTCGGGGAAGAGGTCGGCGATGTCGAGGGCGCCGGTCTCGGCGAGCGCCGCGAGCGACTCGACGCGTGCGACGTGGGGGCGCACACCGTCGAACTCCAGCGGCAGGGACACGTTCTCCACTGCGGTGAGCGCCGGCACGAGGTTGTAGTCCTGGAAGACGTAGCCGATGTGCGCACGACGCAGCTGAGCGCGCCGGGCGTTGGTCACACCGCCGAGGTCGTGGCCAGCGACGGTGATGTTGCCTGTGGTGAGGGTGTCGAGGCCTCCGGCGATGTTGAGGAGGGTGGACTTGCCGGAGCCGGAGGGTCCCATGACGGCGACGAGCTCACCGGCGCGGACCTGGAGGTTGAGGCCGCGCAGGGCGTGCACCTCGTGGGCGCCGCTCCCGTGGGTGCGGTGCGCGTCGGTGATGGTGAGGACGACGGGTCCGAGGTCGGCGCTCATCGGGCGGCTCCGGGAGCGGTGGTGCCTCGGGTCACGTGGGCGGGGAGGGGCGGCGTCGTGCTGGTGGTCGAGGTCGTGGTTGGTCGACCTTCGGCCGCGCGTGCCACCCGCGCCTCGACGTGGTCGAGCCAACGTGTCTCGGCCTCCATGCCGAAGATGAGGGAGTCGAGCACGAGCGACCAGGCGAGCTCGGCCTGGGGGGAGCCTGCCTCGCGGGCGGCGGTCAGCGCCTGGAGCGCGGCGGCCTCGTCCTGCTGCTGTGCTCGGGCCTTGCCCGTCCGAGGGGCCGGCGCCGTGTCACCGGTGCGGCGCGGGCGCGACTTGAGGCGTGTGAAGTCGCGGAGCGCACGCAGGCTCTCGGTGCGCTGCATCTGGACGATCGCGCGGACGTCGACCCCGGGCACCGTGACGGCCAGGGCGAGCTTGATCGCGAGCTCGTCGCGAGCGGGGGTGTCGCGCCGGACCGGCTCGGTCCACCAGGCGGTGACCTCGTCGCGGCCTGCGTCGGTGAGGGCGAAGCGTTCTGGAGCGCCTTCCTCGACGGGGAGCGCGTCGACGAGGCCGTCCCTCTGGAGGCGGGAGAGCGTGGTGTAGGCCTGTCCGATGTTCAGGGGCCATGTCCCTCCGGTGCGTGCCTCGAACTCTTGCTTGAGCTGGTAGCCGTGCATCGGGCCCTGGGAGAGGATCGCGAGCATTCCTTGTCGGACGGACATGACACCCCTGTGGTTACTCGGTAAGTACGCTGGTGAAGTCATGGTTACCGAGTAACTACAAGGTGTCAAGGCGTCTCTGTCGGCGAACGAGCGCCGAGTGCACCCGGGAGCGTGTGGCATGATGTGAGGCATGACACACATGAGCGCTTCGCAGCTCCTCATCACCTAGCGCGTCCGGTCACCTCCGGACGCGCAAACCTCCCGCACCCCCGGGGGGTTTTTTTGTTGCTGGACGACGACGCCACCCCTGCCGTCGATCCCGCACAATGCTCTGAGACCGTCTGTCCGCACCTGCACCACCGCACGGAAGAGAGTTCCCCGTGAGCTTCCACGTCTACGACACCACCCTGCGCGACGGCGCGCAGCAGGAAGGCATGAACCTGTCCGTCGCGGACAAGCTCGCCATCGCGCCGCTGCTCGACGAGCTCGGGGTCGGTTTCATCGAGGGAGGCTGGCCTGGTGCCGTCCCGAAGGACACGGACTTCTTCGCGCGGGCAGCCGGCGAGCTCACGCTGAAGAACGCCGTCCTCGCGGCGTTCGGCGCCACCCGCAAGGTGGGGCTCCGTGCCTCCGAGGACCCACAGGTCCTCGCGCTGCTCCACTCCGGCGCGCCGGTCGTCACCCTCGTCGCGAAGTCCGACGTCCGGCACGCCGAGCGGGCCCTGCGGACCACCGCCGAGGAGAACCTCGCGATGATCACCGACACCGTGGCGTTCCTCGTGGCCGAGGGGCGGCGCGTGGTCCTCGACGCCGAGCACTTCTTCGACGGCTACCGCTTCGACGCCGCCTACTCACGGAGTGCCGTGGTCGCAGCGTTCGAGGCCGGTGCCGAGGTCGTCACCCTCTGCGACACGAACGGCGGCATGCTCCCGCACTGGGTCACCGACATCGTCGGGGACGTGCGCGAGACAGTCGGCGGCGACGCGATCCTCGGCATGCACGCCCACAACGACAGCGGGTGCGCGGTCGCGAACACGCTCGCGGCCGTCGACGCGGGCTGCTCCCACGTCCAGGGGACGATCAACGGCTACGGCGAGCGCACCGGCAACGCCGATCTCATCACCGTCGTCGCCAACCTCGAGATCAAGCACGGGCGCACCCTGCTGGCCGGGGCGGGGCTCACCGAGGCGAGCCGCATCGCGCACGCCATCAGCGAGATCACCAACATCTCGCCCTACGCACGCCAGCCCTACGTCGGCGCGAGCGCGTTCGCCCACAAGGCCGGTCTCCACGCCTCCGCGATCAAGGTGGACCCCGACCTCTACCAGCACATCGACCCCCGGCTCGTCGGCAACGACATGCGCATGCTCATCTCCGACATGGCCGGTCGCGCGACCATCGAGCTCAAGGGCCGCGAGCTCGGATTCGACCTCTCCGGACAGGGCGAGGTCCTCACGCGCATCACCGCACGTGTCAAGGACGCCGAGGCCAACGGGTACACGTACGACGCCGCCGACGCCTCGTTCGAGCTGCTCCTCATCGAGGAGATGATGGGGGAGCGCCCCCAGTACTTCGACGTCGAGAGCTGGCGGGCCATCGTCGAGCGGCACGGCCACCGCGGGACGGACGCCATCGCCGAGGCGACGGTCAAGCTCAACGCCGGCGGCGAGCGCGTCGTGACGACCGGCGAGGGCAACGGGCCGGTCAACGCGCTCGACCAGGCCCTCCGGCTCGCACTCACGCGCATCTATCCCGAGATCGAGGAGTTCGAGCTCATCGACTTCAAGGTCCGCATCCTCGACCAGATGCACGGGACGGACGCCGTCACCCGCGTGCTCATCGAGACGACGGACGGGCAGACGAGCTGGTCCACCGTCGGGGTGGGGCCGAACATCCTCGAAGCCTCCTGGGAGGCGCTGACCGACTCGGCGATCTACGGGCTCATCCACGCCGGGGTCAACCCGCGCTGAGCGTCGCGCGGGGGTGAGCAACGGCATAGCCGTCGTCCGCTGACCGGACCCTCCGTCGCGCCTACGCTGAAGGTGTGAAAGGTGAATACAAGGTTCCTGGTGGCAAGCTCGTCGCGATCGATCTCGAGGTCGTCGACGAGGCGTTGAGCGACGTCGCGGTGAGCGGAGACTTCTTCCTCGAGCCCGACGACGCACTCCTGGACATCAACGGTGCGCTCGCGGGCATGCCCGTGTCGTCGTCCGTCGCCGTGCTCAGCGCCGCGATCACCCGCGCGCTGCGTCCCGACGCGACGCTCGTCGGCTTCAACGCCGAGGCGGTGGCGATCGCCGTGCGCCGCGCGCTCGGTCACGCGACCGGCTGGCACGACCACACCTTCGAGATCGTCCACGACGGTGCCCAGTCGCCCGCCATGCACATGGCGCTCGACCAGGCCATCAGCGAGTCCGTCGACGCCGGGACGCGCGGACCCACGCTGCGCATCTGGGAGTGGGGCGCACCCGCTGTCGTCATCGGCTCGTTCCAGTCCCTGAAGAACGAGGTCGACCCCGAGGGCGCCGAGAAGCACGGCATCACCGTGGTCCGCCGGATCTCGGGCGGTGGGGCGATGTTCATCGAGCCCGGCAACACGATCACGTACTCGCTCACCGTGCCCGCCTCCCTCGTCGAGGGCCTGAGCTTCGAGAGGTCCTACGCCTTCCTCGACGACTGGGTGCTCGGCGCGCTCGCCGACGTCGGCGTCGCGGCGACCTACCAGCCGCTCAACGACATCGCGTCGCCCGCCGGGAAGATCGCGGGCGCCGCGCAGAAGCGGTTCGTCGGCGGGGCGGTCCTGCACCACGTGACGATGGCGTACGACATCGATGCTGACAAGATGCTCGAGGTGCTGCGGATCGGCCGCGAGAAGATGAGCGACAAGGGCACGAAGAGCGCGAACAAGCGCGTCGACCCGGTCCGCTCGCAGACGGGCATGGCCCGGGCCGAGGTCATCGAGGCGTTCAAGGCGCACTTCCGGTCGCGCTACGCGACGACCGAGGGCGACGTGACGGAGGCCGAGCAGCAGCGTGCACGGGAGCTCGTCGAGACGAAGTTCTCGACGCCGGAGTGGACTGCCCGCGTCCCCTGACGGTCGAGGCTCGCCCTCGGGCGAGCCCCTGGTTCAGGTCCGCCGGACCTGAACGGCGAACGCGACGACGCCGACGAGAAGCTCTGCGAGCAGGAGCAGCGCCATGACCATCGCCGTGTCACGACCGAGCGCGAGGGCGATCGCCGCTGCGCCCGTGAGGGGGAGCGCGGTGATTCCCACGACCGCGAGCGTGGACGTGAGGACTGCGTCGTCGCGCTCGTCGCCCTGGGAGGTCCAGGCCCGTTCGGCGGTCGTGGTGCGGTCCGGGTGGCGTGCGGTGCGCCACAGTGTCAGACCGAACGCTGTCAGCGCTCCGAGACCGCCGACGAGGAACCCGTTCCCCATGTTCCCCGGCGCGTGCTCGCGCAGGTAGAGCCACCCGGGGACGATGATGACGATCCCGACGGCGACGACCAGGGCGGCGGCGAGCCGGAGGTGGGCTGGTGACTTAGTCGTCCACATGGAAGATCTCCTCGACGGTCGTGCGGAAGTGGCGCGCGATGGAGATGGCCAGCGGCAGCGAGGGGTCGTACCGACCAGTCTCGATCGCGTTGACCGTCTGGCGGGAGACCTGCAGGCTCGTGGCGAGGGCGGCCTGCGACAGGCCTTCCTGCAGGCGCAGGTCTCGGACGTCGTTGCGCATGGTTCTCCCGGCGCGTCAGTGTCAAGGGTCCTTGACAGGACTCAGCATGCCGGAGCCCGTCAGGGTGTGTCAAGCGTCCTTGACATGCCTGGCGGGTTCCGATCGGCTCGGCGGGGGATCAGCCCTGCGCGAGCATCTCGACGATGGTCTCGCGGGGCTCGGGCACGGCGGCGAAGTCGACGCGGGTGCCGTCGAACTGGTCCTCGCCCACCTCGAAGAGCTGCTCCGTCAACGGGCCGACGGCGTCCTCGTTCACCGCGACCGTCAACCAGATCGCGTGCTCCGCAGGCGCATCGGCCGGGACGAGTGCACGCGTCTCGGGCGACGCGAGGGCCGCCACGGTGAGCTCGACGAGCCGCTGGAGGTCGACCTGGGTCTGGGCGTCAGCGCCCGTCTCGCCGAGGTAGACGATCTCGGCGCGCAAGCGCTCGTTCTCGTCGTCCCAGACGTACGGCGCGGCGACGAGGCCGGCAGAGGGCTCGGGTGCGGCAGGGGCGGGAGGCGGTGTCGGAGACTTCGCGAGCGTGACGGCGGGCTCCTCGACCTCGGGCTCGACGACCTCGGGTACCGCAGGAGCCTCGTCGGTCCGCACGGAGAGCGGGATCGATACCCCGAGACGCTCCTGGAGGATCTCGACGCGGCGCAGGGCGAGGGGGCCCAGCGCCACGATTCCCGTGTGGACCTCGATCCGGACCCCGGCGTTCGTCGCGCCGGCGGGGATCGAGTGGCCGAACTCGCCCGCCTGAACAGCGTTCACCGTAGCGACGACCGACTCGGACAGCAGGTCAGCGGTGGCGCTGGCATCACGCCCGCTCGCGTCGAACGGGAGCGTCACGACGACAGCGTTGTCCTCTTCCGACCATCTCTCCGTCACACCCTCGGGGATCGGCACGGACGCAGGGCGACGGGAGAACGGCATCTTCATGGTCTGACGATGGCGCATGCACCCGGCGTGAGCAAATCCGCTCGACGGCTCAGCCCTGGGGCGGCCTCGCCCCGAAGACGGCCGTCCCGACCCGGACGATCGTCGCACCCGCGAGCACCGCCTCCTCGAGGTCGCGGCTCATGCCCATCGACAGGTCCGTCGCCTCGGACGTCCCGGCAGCGCCCGAGGCGCAGACCGTGTCCCGGATGTCCCGGAGGGTCTCGAACCCGGCACGCACCAGACGCCGGTCCGTCGTGTTCGTGCCGATCGTCATGAAGCCGCGCAGCCGCAGGCCGTCCAGGCCACCGACCGCCGCAGCGAGGTCGTTCGCTCCCTCGGGGGCGACGCCGGACTTCGTGCTCTCACCCGAGACGTTCACCTGCACGAGGACATCCAGCGGCGCAGGCAGCGCACCGGCCACGACGCGCCCCGAGAGCCGCTCGGCCAGAGCCCACGAGTCCACGCTCTCGACACACGCGCGCCCGTGCAGCGCGAGCGCGCGGAGCGCATGGTTGACCTTGTTCGACTGGAGAGGCCCGATGAGGTGCATCTCGAGGCCGAGGTCGGCGAGCTCGGTCGCCTTCGCCGTGAGCTCCTGGACGCGGTTCTCCCCGACGAGCAGTCGCGGGCTCGGGCCGGCCGTCGCCAGCCCGAGACCCTCGGCGACCTCGACCGCGCGCCGCACGAGCGCCGCAGGCTGGGTCTTCGCGGCGAGGAGCAGACGGACCTCGTCCGGCTCGCGCGAGGCTGCCGCGCACGCCGCAGCCACCCTGTCCTGGACGTGCGTGATCGTCCGAGCGAGATCGAGAGGCATGGACAGCATCGTAGTTCGCGGCCCCATGCGCCAGAATGTCCCGGTGATCACCGTCGACCATGAGGTCCGCGCGTCTCGCGCGTCCCGCGCAAGGCACGCCTGGCCCGCACTGGCCACCGCCGTCCTCGCGGTCGTGACCTTCGCGGCCTACCTCACGCTGTCCCTCGCGCGCTGGCACCGGTGGGCCAACCCGTCGTGGGATCTCGCGATCTTCCAGCAGGCCGTGCGCGGCTATGCAGAGCTCGGCGCTCCCGTCGTCACCATCAAGGGCGCTGACTTCAACCAGCTCGGCGACCACTTCTCCCCGTTGCTCGTCGTCCTCGCACCCTTCTACCGCCTCTTCCCGACGCCGGTGACGCTGCTCGTCGCCCAGTGCGTCCTCGTGGCGATCTCCGTCGTGCCCATCACGTGCGTCGCGCGCAGGGTCCTCGGCACATGGCCAGGGCTCGCCGTCGGCACCGCGTACGCCTTCTCCTGGGGCATCCAGTCCGCCGTCGACGTCCAGTTCCACGAGTACGCGCTCGCGGCGCCGCTCCTCGCGTTCGGCCTCGCGGCCTTCATCGACGGACGGTGGCGGGCGAGCGCGGTGTGGATCGTCCTCCTGCTCGGGGTCAAGGAGGACCTCGGGCTGACGGTCGCAGCGTTCGGTCTCGTGCTCTGGTTGCGCGGTCAGCGGCACCTCGGCGCGATCGTCGCCGCGACCGGAGCCGTGGGGATGGCGCTCGTCGTCGGCGTCATCGTCCCCGCGCTCAACCCGCACGGGCGCTATGACTACTGGGGTCGGCTGGAAGAGGCCGGCGCCGCGGAGCCGGTCGGCCTGCTCCCGTCGCTCGGACGCCTGCTCGGCGACCTCCTCGTCCCGGCGGTGAAGATCGAGATGCTCGGGCTGCTCGTGGTCGTCACCGCGCTCGTCGCGTTGCGCTCGCCGCTGACGCTCCTCGTCGTCCCGACGATCCTCTGGCGCTTCGCCGGGTCCGTGGAGTTCTACTGGGGGACGACGTGGCACTACTCGCTCATCCTCATGCCGATCCTCTTCGCGGCCGCGATCGACGGGCTGCGGTCCCTGCGCGAGTCGAGATGGGGGTTCCTGCGCCGGTACGCCCGCTGGGCGCCAGCCCTCATGGTTCTCGTCGCCGCCGTCCTGCTCCCACGCTTCCCGCTCGGGGACCTGTGGGAGCCCCGCACCTACGCGCGCAGCGACCGTGTGGCCGTCGCCGAGCGCGCCGTCGCGAGCATCCCCGAAGGGGCGACGGTCGCGAGCGACCTCGGGCTCATCCTCCAGCTCACGACGCACCGCGAGGTGTACTGGATCGCGGCAGTCCCCGAGGTCCCGCCGGAGTACGTCGCGCTCGACCTCACCGGATGGGGCGGCGACCCGCCCGAGGACGTCGAGGCCTACGCCGAGAGCGTGTACCCGGGTGCGAGCTACGAGGTGGTCTTCGAGGAGCGGGGCTACGTCGTCGCCGTGCGCGTCCCCTGACCCGCACGAGCAGTACGGTGCTCACATGAAGCCGCTGCTCAACATCATCTGGCTGGTCCTGTCAGGGTTCTGGCTCGCGGTCGGCTACACCATCGCCGGGGTGATCTGCTGCCTGCTCATCATCACGATCCCGTTCGGTATCGCCTCGTTCCGCCTCGCTGGCTACGCCCTGTGGCCCTTCGGTCGTGAGGTCGTCCAGGCGCCGGACGCCGGGATCATGTCCCTGCTCGGGAACATCGTCTGGCTGGTCGTCGCCGGATGGTGGCTCGCGATCGAGCACGTCGTGGCAGGCATCGCCCTCTGCGTGACGATCATCGGGATCCCGATGGGGATCGCCTGCTTCAAGATGGTGCCCCTCGCCCTCCTGCCGCTCGGACGGCAGATCGTCCCGAGCGGGCAGGGGCCACGCACCTGGTGAGAGCCTGCCGGACCGTCGTGGGTGCCGGACCGGCACGGACCGCTAGTCCCGAGCGACGGATGCCGTCGTCGCACCGGTGAGACGCACGAGGTCTGCCGGCGCGAGCCCGACGTCCAGCCCTCGGCGGCCGCCCGAGACGTAGACGGTCTCGAGGTCGAGGGCGGAGGCGTCCACGACGGTCCGGTGCGTGTGCCGCTGCCCGAGCGGCGAGATCCCGCCGACCACGTACCCGGTGGCTCGTTCGGCGACCTGCTGCTCGGCCATCGTCATCTTCTTGTGCCCGGTCTCGTGCGCGAGCGCCTTGAGGTCGAGCGACCGGTCCACCGGGACGACCGCCACGACGAGCTCCCCGTCGGCAGCGGCCATGAGCGTCTTGAACACGTGCGAAGGGTCCACACCGATCGCCTGCGCTGCCTCGAGGCCGTAGCCGAGGTCGCTGCTCGGGTCGTGATCGTAGGGATGGACGGTGTGCTCGACGCCCGCCGTGTCGAGTGCCACGAGCGCGGGTGTTCCGCCGTGCGGGTGCTTCCCTGCCTTCTTGGACATGTCAGCCACCGTAGCGCGTCGAGCGACGAGTGAGACATCGACCACATGTTCTGGTTGGATACCCGCATGCCTCTCTGCTCCCCGATCCACTTCCCCGACGCCGTCCCGACCTTCACCGCCGGAGACGTGACGATCCGGGCGCACCGCCCCGCCGACGTCCCCGGCATCGTCGAGCAGTGCACCGACCCGCTCTCCGTGCAGTGGACGACCGTGCCGATCCCGTACGACGCGGCGATGGGGGAGGGCTGGATCGGCGAGATGGTCCCGGAGGGCTGGCGCACCGGAGCCGAGCACACCTTCGCCATCGAGTCGACCCACCCGGACGGTGTTCGCCGCTTCAGCGGAAGCCTCTCGCTGCGCGACCGCAACGACCGCCGTGCGGAGATCGCGTTCGGCGCGCACCCCGCGATCCGCGGTCAGGGTGTCATGACTGCGGCTGCCAACCTCTTGCTCGACTACGGCTTCGAGGGCCTCGGCCTCGAGACGGTCGTCTGGTACGCCAACGCCGGCAACGCGGGATCGCGCCGGGTCGCCTGGAAGACCGGCTTCACCTTCGCCGGCACGATGCGTGCGTGGCTCGACCACCGCGGCGAGACCACGGACGCGTGGGTCGGCACGCTGCACCGCCTCGACACCCGCGAGCCACGTGCGCCGTGGGACGTGCCCGCGGACGCGTGACAGCCCCGGTCGTGGAGGAGACGGTCGCGGGGGCCTCGGCTACAGCGCGCTGACCTCGGTGACCTGCAGCACGACGGCCCCGGCCTCGTCGCTCGCGTCGAGGTCGACGACCGCGGTGATGCCCCAGTCGTGGTCGCCGTCCGGGTCGTCGAGGACCTGACGCACCGCCCACAGGCGGGGGTTGCCGTCGACGCCCTCGGTGATCGAGAGCATCTTCGGCGACCGTGCCTGCGGGCCGACGCCGATCGCGTCGTCGCCGTAGTGCTCGAACATCGGGTCGAGGGCGTCCGCCCACGTGTCGGCGTCCCAGCCGGACGCGCTGCCGTCCAGCGCGGCCAGCGCCGCGTACGCCTCGCGCGCCGCGAGCTCGACCCGGCGGAAGAGCGCGTTGCGCAGCAGCACGCGGAACGACCGGGCGTTGCCGGTGACCGGCCGGGCCGGGGCCTCCGCAGACGTCCCGCTCAGCGGACCGTCACCGGTGAGGGTGTCGGCGTCGTCGTCCACGGGGTTCGACAGGCGCTCCCACTCGTCGAGGAGGCTCGAGTCGACGCCGCGGACGAGCTCGCCGAGCCACTCCGTGATCTCCTCGACCTCCTCCGTGCGGTGCTCGGCCGCGACAGTCTGGCGCAGGGTCCGGTAGGCGTCGGCGAGGTATCTGAGCACGACGCCCTCGGTGCGGTCGAGCTGGTAGCGCGAGACGAACTCGGTGAAGGTCTGGGCGTTCTCGACCATGTCCCGGACCACCGACTTCGGCGACAGCTCCTGGTCGGCGATCCACGGGTTCGACTTCTTGTACGTGGCGAACGCGGCGCTCAGCAGCTCCTCGAGCGGCTTGGGCCAGCTCACGTCCTCGAGCGCGGCCATCCGTTCTTCGTAGTCGTAGCCCTCCGCCTTGAGCGCGCCGATCGCTTCGCCCCGTGCGGCGCGCTGCTGGCCGTAGAGGACCTGGCGAGGGTCGTCGAGCGTGGCCTCGATGACGGAGACGACGTCGAGAGCGTGCGTGGGCGACTCGGGCTCGAGGAGCTCCTGCGCCGCGAGCGCGAACGGGGAGAGCGGCTGGTTGAGGGCGAAGTCGCGGGGGAGGTCGACGGTGAGGCGGACCTGGTACCCGCCGGAGCCGTCCGAGACCTTCTCGACGATGCCGGCCTGTCGGAGCGACCGGTAGATGCGGAAGACCTGCCGCACGTGAGCGGCCTTCTGGCCCTCGGTGTCGTGGTTCGCGGTGAGCAGGTGGCGCATGGCCGCCACAGGGTCGCCGCCGGAGCCGGTGCTGCGTGCGAGCACGTTGAGGACCATCGCGTGGTTGACCGTGAAATGGCTCGTGAGCTGCTCGGGCTCGGCGTCGCGCAGGCGCTCGAAGGTCTTGTCCGTCCAGTTGACGGCACCCGCGGGCGCCTTCTTGCGGACGATCTTCTTGAGCTTCTTCGGGTCGTCCCCGGCCCGCTCCAGGAGCTTGCGGTTCTCGATGACGTGCTCGGGGGCCATGACGAGCACCTCCCCGACGGTGTCGTAGCCGGCGCGACCGGCGCGGCCGGCGATCTGGTGGAACTCGCGCGCCGAGAGATGACGCATGCGCTCGCCGTCGTACTTCACGAGGCTCGTGAGGAGCACGGTGCGGATCGGCACGTTGATCCCGACCCCCAGCGTGTCGGTACCGCAGACGACCTTGAGCAGGCCCTTCTGCGTGAGGCGTTCGACGACGCGTCGGTACTTGGGCAGCATCCCTGCGTGGTGGACGCCGATGCCGTGCCGAAGGAACTTGCTGAGCGACTTCCCGAAGCCGGAGCTGAAGCGGAAGTCGGCGAGCTCGGCGACGATCGCCTCCTTCTCGGGCTTCGTGGCGACGTTCATGCTCAAGAGCGACTGCGCCCGGTCGACCGCGTCCTTCTGAGTGAAGTGGACGACGTACACGGGGGCTCGGTGCGTGTGCACGAGCTCCTCGATGACGTCGGTGAGCGGCTCGACGACGTAGGTGAAGTTCAGGGGGACGGGCCGGTCGACGCTCGTCACCGTCGCGACGGGTCGCTCGGTCCGCTCCTCGAGGTCCTCGACGAAGGGTGTCGTGTCCCCGAGCGTCGCGGACATGAGGAGGTACTGGGCCTTGGGCAGCTCGAGCAGCGGCACCTGCCACGCCCACCCGCGCTGGGGGTCAGCGTAGAAGTGGAACTCGTCCATGACGACCTGGTCGACGTCGGCGTCGTTACCGTCACGCAGGGCGATGTTCGCGAGGATCTCGGCGGTGCAGCAGATGATCGGGGCGGTCGGGTTGACGGAGGAGTCCCCGGTCATCATCCCGACGTTCGC
The DNA here is from genome assembly GCF_040012415.1 of Sanguibacter sp. 25GB23B1. Lineage (NCBI taxonomy): Bacteria > Bacillati > Actinomycetota > Actinomycetes > Micrococcales > Sanguibacteraceae > Sanguibacter > Sanguibacter sp. 25GB23B1. Next base: position 28,718 of record NZ_JBDYKL010000036.1, on the reverse strand, counting down.
CGAGCCGAACGCGTCGACGAGCGCGAAGAACTTCTCGCTCACGAGCGCTTTGAGCGGGGCGGTGTAGAAGGAGCGCTTGCCCTCCGCGAGCGCGGTGAAGTGCGCGCCGATCGCGACGAGGGACTTCCCCGAGCCGGTCGGGGTGCTGAGGATGACGTGCGACCCGGAGACGAGCTCGATGAGCGCCTCGGACTGTGCGGGGTAGAGCGTCAGGCCGCGGTCCTGCGCCCAGGACGTGAATCCCTCGTAGAGCTCGTCCGGGTCCGGCGCGCCACCGTCCAGGGCAGGCGGGATGTGGTCGAGCAGGCTGATCTGGACGGGCGTGGAGGAGGTCACCCGGTCGATTCTCCCAGGTTCGCGGCGGGGCGCCTACGCCCGGGAGCCCCACTCGCCGGGAGGGCCGAGGAGGAGCAGCACGGTCATGACCGCGGCCACGGCGACGAGGAGGACGAGGAGGAAGAGGACCGGGTGGAGGAGCATCCACCGCAGCGTGCGGTCGACGCGGGTGCGGTCGCGGGGGTCGTCGGTCGCCGACGTGCGCCACGGCCCGTCGAGGAGCCCGCGCCGGTCCACGCCCAGGTCGAAGGGGATCGTCAGGTACGGGACCACCGCGGTGACGACGCCGAGCGCAGTCAGGCGCAGGCTCCACCGCTGGTTGAGCGCGACCACGACCACCGTCGCGGCGTAGGCGAGGAAGACGAAGCCGTGGACGGAGCCGGCGACCCGCACGGGGAGGTCCCCGCCGTCGAGGCCGTACTTGACGATCATCGCGGCGATGAGGAGTGTCCACGTCACCGCTTCGGCGACGGCGACGACGCGGAAGAAACGCTGCGGGGTCAGGCTCTGCGGCACGGGCTCTCCAAGGACTGGACGGAAGGGGGCTGTGTCCATTCTCTCCGGCGTCGGCTCCAGCTCTGGACCACCAGACGTCCTCTCGACATGGATGGACCCAGGACCTCGACGTCCACCCAGGCGCTGGACCGACGACCGCCCACGGGCGCGGCACCCGCGCTCGTGCCCTAGGATCCGAGGACGATTCTTGCGTGAGGGGCACACTGTGGACGATGTCAAGACCGGGGTCATCGACCCGCTGAGCAACGCTCTGTACTCGTACGTCCTCATCTACCTGCTCGTCGGAGCAGGGATCTGGTTCACTGTCCGCACGCGTGCCGTCCAGGTGCGGCTCGCGCGCCAGATCGTCAAGGTGGTGCTCGGCTCACGGGGCGACTCGGAGGGCGGCATCTCGTCCTTCCAGGCGTTCTGCGTCGGTCTCGCCTCCCGGGTGGGGACGGGCAACATCGTCGGCGTCGCGATCGCGCTGACGCTCGGCGGGCCCGGTGCCATCTTCTGGATGTGGGTCGTCGCGCTGCTCGGCATGGCGACCGCGTTCGTCGAGGCGACGCTCGGCCAGCTCTTCAAGGTGCGCAACGAGGACGGGAGCTTCCGGGGCGGGCCGGCGTACTACATCCAGACCGGTCTCGGTTCGCGACGCTTCGCCGTTCTCTTCGCGGTGCTCCTGATCTTCGCGTTCGGCTTCGCGTTCAACATGGTTCAGGCCAACACCATCGGCGACGCCCTCCTGACCGGACACGGGGTCAGCACGGCATGGACGGCTGTCGGTCTCATGGCGCTCGCTGCGCCCGTCCTCTTCGGCGGCGTCCGCCGGGTGGCGTCGGTGGCCGGTGTTCTGCTCCCGATCATGGCCGGCGCGTACGTGCTCCTCGCCCTCGTGGTCGTCGTGCTGAACGTCGGCGAGATCCCCGCAGTCCTCCGGCAGATCATCGAGAGCGCGTTCGGCCTCAACGAGGCCGTGGCGGGTACTGCCGGCGGGATCCTCGCCGCGATGCTCAACGGGGTCAAGCGCGGACTCTTCTCGAACGAGGCCGGGATGGGGAGCGCACCGAACACGGCCGCGACCGCCACCGTCGACCACCCGGTGAAGCAGGGGCTCGTCCAGTCCCTCGGCGTCTTCGTCGACACCATGATCGTCTGCTCTGCGACCGCGTTCATGATCCTCGTCGCCGGACCTGCCGTGTACGACCCGGGGACGACGACCGACGCCGTGGGCTCCGCACTGACGACGTCGGCGGTCGCCGCCTCGCTCGGCACATGGACCACCCCCGTCATGACGGTCCTCATCTTCGTGTTCGCCTTCTCCTCCGTCCTCGGCAACTACTCCTACGCCGAGGTGAACCTGTCCTTCCTGGGTGTCCACGGAGGCGGCCTGACGCTCCTGCGTGTGCTCGTCCTCGGCGCGGTCGGCGCAGGAGCGCTCCTCAGCCTCGAGGTCGTCTGGGCGCTCGCGGACGTCGCGATGGCGTTCATGGCGATCGTCAACCTCGTGGCCATCACGCTCCTCGGACGCTGGGCGCTCGGCGCCTTGCGGGACTACGAGAGCCAGGTCCAGGCGGGAGCGGCCGACGGCACGGGCCGCACCGGCCGGTTCGTCGCCACGGACAACCCACACATGCCGGGCGAGCTCCCAGGTGACATCTGGGCAGGTCGTGCCGTGGTCACGGAGAGGTGAGAGCCGCCGCGCACCGTGCCGGAGCGTACGGCCAGGGCTCGAGCTCCTGCCTCGAGGGCGCACGGTCGACGAACGTGACCAACCCGACACCTTCGCACGCCTGTCGTGGCCTCATCGGCAGGCCTTCCGCGCCGATCATGAGGCATGCCCTGGGTGGAGAGTGCTGACGGCGTGACCGCGCGTGTCGTCGCGTCCGGCCGGCCCCGCGCTCTCGACACGCCGACGCTCGACGCGGACGCGATCGCACGGTCCCTCGATGTCCTCGAGGATCAGCGGGACAGCGACCTCGCCACGATGCTCGAGCAGGCGCTCGTGCTCGAGGAGGCAGGGCGCGCGATCGGGAACGTCGAGCTCACGCTGCGCGCGCGTCTCGTCCGGGCCGACGCCGCCGAGCGCCAAGGTCAGCTCGCCGAGGCGACGCGGATCATGTGGCAGGTCCACGACTACGCGACGGACCACGGACGGCAGCGACTGCTTGCACGAAGCCACCTCGGCCTCTCGTGGGCGTTCCGCGACATCGGCGACCGCGCCTCCTACCTGGAGCACTCCGTCAAGGCCCTCGAGGCGCTCGACGACGAGGCGCCGCTACGGATGCGAGCGCGCTACCTCATGCGGCTCGCCGACGCGCTCGACGAGTCCGGCTCGGTCCTCGAGTCCCGCGTCCGCTACGAGCAGGCCGAGAGGTTCGCCGCCGACTCGGACGACGTCGTGCTGTGGTTGCGCTGCTTGAACAACCGCGCCTACGGCGAGTACTCCGCTGGAGACTTCGCGGAGGCCCAGGAGACGATCGACCGGTTGCTCGACGTGAGCTCACGTCACGGGATGCCGTTCCACCCGCACGTGTGGGACACCCTCGCCCGCGTGCAGATCGGCCGCGGCGACCATGCCGCTGCTGTGCGGAGCGCCCGCCGGGCGCTCGACGAGACCAGCGACCGTGCGACACCGGAGACCACGGCGGTCGCCGAGTTCCTGCTGACCCTCGCGACCGCGCTGCGTGGGCTCGGGGACCACGACGGCGCGCAGGAGACGCTCGACCGCTGCCGCGAGGTGAGCGACGCCCACGGCCTGCGGTACCGCGCGGCTCAGGTGGTGGAGGAGCAGGCAGAGATCCACGCCGCGCGCGGGGACTTCGAGAGCGCGTTCGTCGCCTACAAGCGCTTCCACGCGCTCGAGAACGAGCTCGTCTCCGAAGAGCGTGACGCACAGGCCCGGCTGCAGCAGGCCATGTTCGAGACCTCCGAGGCCCGGCAGGCGGCCGCACAGTTCAGGCACGAGTCGCTGCGCGACCCGCTCACGCAGCTCCTCAACAGGCGTCATGTCGACCAGGCGCTGCCCCGCCTGCTCGACGACGGGCGGGCGCGCGGGATGTACGTCGCCGCCGCGCTCATCGACCTCGACCACTTCAAGCGGGTCAACGACACGTTCTCCCACGCGGTCGGTGACGAGGTCCTCGTCCAGGTCGCCGCGCTCATCGACGAGCTCGCCGACAGCATCGCGCTCCCGGGCAGTGCGTTCGCGGCCCGGCTCGGCGGAGAGGAGTTCCTGCTCGCCGTCCAGGCGCCGGGCCGCGACGTCGCGGTCGCCTGCATCGAGGGTCTTCGTCGCGCGGTCGCGGACCGCGACTGGAGCGCGCTCACGGGGGAGGTGCCCGTGACCGTGAGCATCGGCGTGGCCACGTGCCGGGTCGACGACACCCAGGCGACGATCCTCGCGCGCGCCGACTCGCTCATGTACGCGGCGAAGCACGCCGGTCGCAACCGCGTGAGCATCGATCCGTCCGCCTGACGTGCAGCACCGCCGGCGCCGGAGGCTCAGTCTCCGGCACCGAGCTGCTCGCACACGGTGAGGATCCGGTCGCGGAGGCTGCTCGCCCTCTCGGCGAAGCCCCGCTGGCGGCGCGCATACTCGGCGCGGCCCTCGGGCGTCTCGATCCGGACAGCGCTCTCTCCGAGCCCGGACACGTCGTAGGGGGAGGCCTGCATGTCGAGGACGCGCACGTCGCGCGTCAGCTCGAAGCAGTCGAGCACGAGGTCGCCCGGCGCGGCCGGTCCGAGCTTCGACACCCACTTGTAGAGGTCCATCGTCGCGTGCAGGCACCCCGGTTGCTCGAGAGCGACCTGGGACTCTCGCGTGGGCTGCAGCCGGTTGAGCGGGCGCGCCTCCGGCGTGAAGAACCGGAAGGCGTCGAAGTGGGTGCAGCGGATCTGGTGCGCCTCGACGACGGCGTCGGTGCCCTCGGGGCCCAGACGCAGGGGGAGCGAGTGTCTCGTGCTCGCACCCTGGCGGTAGACCATCGCCCACTCGTGCAGGCCGAAGCACGCGAGGTTCGCCGGTCGAGCTCGCGTCGCAGAGAGCAGCGTGTGGACGTGGCGCACGGTCTCCCCGCGGTCGCTGAGGAAGGCACCCACGTCGAGCGTCACCGCCCCGTCGGGCAACCGGTGGTGCCAGCGCCACCCCGCACGCTCCGCGAGGTCCGGCCGCGGCGTCATGTCGTCCGCGAGCGCGAGCCCGGCGCCCGGGTGCCAGCGCCGCAGCTGCGCCGGTCGGGTGGAGTAGTACGTGAAGAGGAAGTCGTCGATCTCGTGGACCTCCCCGCTCTGGCGGCGCACGCGCCAGCCGGCGGTGAGGTCGTCCGCCCGGGCAGCGTGGGCGCCCGCTGCCGCGAGCCACTCCGGGACCCCGACACGGGTCGAGGCCGAGACGTCGGGCGAGGCGAGAGGGACCGAGGACTGCATCGTCCGAGCCTACGCGTGCCCTAGGAACGCCCCGCGCGGTACGCGGCGAGCAGGTGCTTCGGTGCCTTGAGGCACCACGAGTCCACGACGAGCTCCTCGAGCTCGTCCACCGGGACCCGGTCGAGGCGACCGAGCACGATCGCGTACCCGTCGAGGTGCCCGACGGTGAAGTAGACGGACGGGGCCCCAGCGAGGAGGGCCTCCTTCTCGCCGAGGTCCGAGACGTAGACCGCCACGATCGGCCCGTCCGGTGCCGAGTCGCCCAGCTCGTCCCGGTCGCGGGAGCGCAGCGGGCGCTCCCAGACGAACAGCCGGTCCGTCACGCGCCAGGCGGAAGATCCCCAGGCCGGGCGCTCCGTCGTCTCTGGCATCGCGAGTGCCAGCCGTCGGACGTCGTCCCAGGTCGCCATCGTCCGAGCCTAGGACGGTCACGGCGACCGAGGAAGGTTCGCGGGCGTCAGAACAGCGCGACCTTGCCGGGAGGCGGGAAGATCGCGTCGAGCTCGTCGAGGTCCTCGGCGGACAACGGGTGCACCGCCTCGGCGTTCTCGCGGACCTGCGCGGCGCGCGTCGCACCGGCGATGACGCTCGAGACCGTCGGCTGTGCGGCCAGCCAGGAGAACGCCACCTGGACCACGGTCAGCCCACGGACGGACGCGAAGTCCGTCAGCGCCTCGAGCGCGTCCCACGGCGCCGACTCGAGGAGGTGCTGCTTGGACACGGTGATCCGGCCGTCCGCGGGAGCCGCGTCGCGCCGGTACTTGCCCGTGAGCAGGCCGTTGGCGAGGGGGAAGTAGGGGAGCACGCCGATGCCGTAGGCGCTCGCGGCCGGGATCACCTCGAGCTCGGCCCGGCGGTCGAGCAGGTTGTAGTGGTTCTGGCTCGAGACGAACCGTTCCGTGCCGAGCGCGCGGGCGACGTGCTCCGCCTCGGCCACCTGCCACCCCGCGCGGTTCGAGTGTCCGACGTAGCGGACCTTCCCCGAGGTGACGAGGGCGTCGAGGGCGCTGAGCGTCTCCTCGACCGGGGTCGACGGGTCGGGGGTGTGGTGCTGGTAGAGGTCGATCCAGTCCGTCCCGAGTCGCCGGAGCGACGCCTCGACCGATGCGATGACGTACCTCCGTGAGCCGCGTGCGCCGAGGTCGGGCCCGTTGGCGCCGCCCGCGTCCATGCCGAACTTCGTCGCCACGACGGCCTCGGAACGGCGGGCACCGAGGGCCTTCCCGAGGAGCTCCTCGGAGAGCCCCGGGTGCGCGCCGTAGGTGTCGGCCACGTCGAAGAACGTGATCCCGGCGTCGAGGGCGGTCTGCACCACCTCGCGGCTGCCGTCGAGAGACTCCGTCGCGGTGCGTGGTCGGCCGAGGTTGTTGCACCCGAGCCCGACGACGGAGACGGTGAGGCCGGAACGGCCGAGATGGCGCTGGTCGGGGGAGGTCGTCATGCGTACGAACCTACGTGCTGCTCGAGGTGCGCAGCCACTCCTGACCCGTCGCGGAGAGACTCGATGACCACGATCTGAGAACCTGGTCTCATCCGCGCCGCCCCCCGCATACCGTCAGCACTATGAACCAGCCGACCCCGGTGCGTACAGCCGCGCAGTCCGAGTCGCTCCGCCAGGCACCCACCGGTGCGCTGGGGAGCGAACAGTCTCGCGAGTCCGAGTCCTACACCCACGGACACCACGACTCCGTCCTGCGATCGCACAGGTCGCGTACGGCCGCGAACTCCGCCGCCCACCTCGTGCCGCTGCTGCGCGAGGGCATGAGCATCCTCGACGTCGGCTGCGGTCCGGGGACGGTCACGGTCGACCTCGCCCGGATCGTCGGTCCGGGGCACGTGACCGGCGTCGACGCCGCCACCTCGATCCTCGACAGCGCCCGCGAGCTCGCCGCGGCGTCCGGCCTCGACAACGTCTCCTTCGAGCACGCGAACGCCTACCAGCTGCCGTTCGCCGACGACTCCTTCGACGTGGTGCACGCGCACCAGCTCCTCCAGCACCTCTCCGACCCGATCGCCGCGATCACGGAGATGCGTCGTGTGACGAAGCCGGGCGGCATCGTCGCTGCGCGCGACGCGGACTACGCCGCGATGACGTGGTACCCGGAGTCCGCAGGTCTCACGGAGTGGAACGCGCTCTATCACGAGGTGACTGCGGCCTACGGCTACCAGGCCGACGCCGGACGCCGGCTCTTCAGCTGGTTCCAGGAGGCAGGCTTCGAGCCCGACGCGCTCACCGCCTCGGCCGGTGTCTGGTGCTACGCCAACCCGGAGGCGCGCAGCTGGTGGGGCGGACTCTGGGCGGAACGGTGCATCGCGTCGAACTTCGCCCACCAGGCCAAGGAGTCCAACCTCGCTGACGACGTCCTGCTCGAGGAGCTCGCGCACGAGTGGCAGCGCTGGTCCGAGCAGCCCGACGGGTGGTTCAGCGTCCTCAACGGCGAGGTCCTCGCCCGCGTCTGACGGGACGCCGAGGGTGGCCTGAGGACGGCTGCAGCCACGCGGGACACGTAGGCTGGTCCCGTGCGCATCGCGAGATTCACCACTGGAGACGACCCCCGATTCGGCCTCGTGCAGACCGAGCACGGCAAGGACTACCTCGCCGTCCTCAACGGCGACCCGTTGTTCATGCCCGTGAACCCGACCGGCGAGCGGATCGAGATCGGCGACGGTGTGCGCCTGCTCGCCCCCGTCATCCCGCGCTCGAAGGTCGTCGGCGTCGGCCGCAACTACGCCGACCACGCGGCGGAGATGGGCAACGAGCTCCCGGCCAACCCGCTGCTGTTCTTCAAGCCGAACACCTCGATCATCGGCCCGGACGACCCGATCATCCTTCCCGAGTTCACGAGCGAGGTGAGCTACGAGGCGGAGCTTGCCGTCGTGATCGGCCGGCTGACGAAGGACGTGACCCCGGAGAGCGCCCTCAAGCACGTCCTCGGGTACACGGTGGCGAACGACGTCACAGCCCGCGACGCGCAGCGCGCCGACGGCCAGTGGGCACGGGCGAAGGGCTTCGACACGTCCTGCCCCATCGGTCCGTGGATCGTCACCGACCTCGCCACCGACGAGCTCGGCGTCCGCTCACGCGTCAACGGCGAGCCGCGCCAGGACGGCAACACGCGTGACCTCGTGTTCGACATCGCCTACCTGGTCTCGTACATCTCCGAGGCGTTCACCCTCCTGCCTGGCGACATCATCCTCACCGGCACCCCCGCGGGCGTCGGCCCCATCGTCGACGGCGACCGCGTCGAGTGCGAGGTCGAGGGCATCGGCGTGCTGAGCAACCCCGTCGTGCGCCGGGCCGTCACGGCCTGAGCTGCTCGACCGGCCCGGCAGCACGGGCCGACCTCCTTCTCGACAACCCCTCGATCCCGAAACCCAGGTGTTCCGTGTCAGCAGAGTCCCTCCCCGCCGTGCCCGTCGTCCCTGTCACCGGCACCGACGTCCGCGTCCGGTTCTGCCCGTCACCGACGGGCACCCCGCACGTCGGCCTCATCCGTACCGCGCTGTTCAACTGGGCGTACGCGCGGCACGTCGGCGGGACCTTCGTCTTCCGCATCGAGGACACGGACGCCGAGCGTGACTCCGAGGAGAGCTACCAGCAGGTCCTCGACGCCCTGCGGTGGCTCGGGCTCGACTGGGACGAGGGTGTCGAGGTCGGGGGCCCGCACGCTCCCTACCGCCAGTCGCAGCGCGGGGACATCTACCAGGACGTCATCGCGAAGCTCGTCGCGGGCGGGTACGCCTACGAGTCCTTCTCGACGCCGGAGGAGTCCGAGGCGCGCAACGTCGCGGCCGGCCGCCCCAAGGTCATGGGCTACGACGGCTACGACCGCGACCTCACGGACGAGCAGAAGGCCGCGTTCCGCGCCGAGGGCCGCGAGCCCGTGCTGCGCCTGCGCATGCCTGACGAGGACGTCACCTTCACCGACCTCGTCCGCGGCGACGTGACGTTCAAGGCCGGGACGGTTCCCGACTACGTCATCGTGCGCGCCAACGGCCAGCCGCTCTACACCCTCGTCAACCCGGTCGACGACGCGCTCATGGAGATCACCCACGTGCTGCGCGGCGAGGACCTGCTGTCCTCGACCCCCCGCCAGGTCGTGCTCTACCGCGCGCTCCTCGAGCTCGGGATCGCCAAGGTCGTCCCCGCGTTCGGGCACCTGCCGTACGTCATGGGCGACGGCAACAAGAAGCTCTCGAAGCGCGACCCCGAGTCGAACCTCTTCCTCCACCGTGACCGTGGCTTCACGCCTGAGGGGCTCCTCAACTATCTCGCGCTCCTCGGGTGGAGCATCGCGGCGGACAACGACATCTTCACGCTCGACGAGATGGTCGCGGCCTTCGACGTCGCCGACGTCCTGGCCAACCCGGCGCGCTTCGACCTCAAGAAGGCCGAGGCCATCAACGCCACGCACCTGCGCCTGCTGACGGCCGAGGACTTCCGGAACCGCCTCGTGCCGTACCTGCACGCAGGCGGTCTCGTCCCGGCCGACTCCTATGCCGACCTGGACGACCGGGCGCGCAGGCTCCTCGACGCGGGCGCGCCGCTCGTCCAGGAGCGCATGACGCTCCTCGGCGAGGCGCCGGGCATGCTCGGCTTCCTCTTCGCCGCCGACGACGCGGTCGCGTTCGAGGCGGAGGCGCTCGCCGCGCTGCGTGACGAGGCACCCGCTGTGCTCGACGCGGCCATCGAGACGCTCGACGCGCTCGCGGACTTCGGTCCCGTCGCTCAGCAGGACGCGCTCAAGGCGTCGCTCGTCGAGGGCCTCGGGATCAAGCCCAAGTTCGCCTTCGCGCCGCTGCGCGTCGCGATCACAGGACGTCGGGTCTCTCCGCCGCTCTTCGAGTCGATGGAGATCCTCGGCAAGGACGCCTCGCTGGTGCGCCTGCGCGCACTGCGCGCGCGCCTGTGACGGATGTGACGGGCGCCGTGCCGACGACACGCGTGCCGCTCGACGGGGTCCTCTTCGACATCGACGACACGCTCGTCGACACGCGCTCCGCGTTCGCCGGGGCGATGGCCGCGGTCGCGGGGGTCTACCTGCCGCACCTGCACGCCGACCGCTACGACGAGGTGCTCGCGGCGTGGCGTCGTGACTCGGGCGGCCACTACCGCGCGTACACGCGCGGCGAGACGCCCTTCCGGGAGCAGCGCCGGGTCCGCGCCAACGAGCTCCAGGAGCTCTTCGGCGGTGCGCCCGTGGCCGATGAGGACTTCGAGGCGTGGGACGCCGTCTTCGAGGCCGCCTTCGAGGACGGATGGGCGCCCCACGAGGACGCCCATCCTGCCGTCGAGGCGATCGCTGGTGCCGGGCTCGCGGTCGGTGCGTTGTCCAACGCCGCGTCGGTCTACCAGGCTCGCAAGCTCGAACGCACGGGCCTCGCGCACGTCCCCATGCTCGTGGGAGTCGACACGCTCGGCGTCGGCAAGCCCGACCCGCGGGTGTTCCTCGAGGCGTGCCGGCGCCTGGGTACCGCGCCGTCGCGGACGGTGTACGTCGGCGACGAGCTCGACATCGATGCACGTGCGGCGCTCGCCGCTGGTCTGCACGCGGTGTGGATCGACCGCCCGGGCACCCGTCGTGGAGGCGCCTACCTGGAGGACCCCGCGGTGGCTGCGGCGGACGGTATCCACGTCGTCGCATCGCTCAGCGAGGTCCCACAGATCGTCGGTGTGCGCTGAGTCAGCTTGCCGACTCGCACGCGAGCAGGCAGCGGATCGGGAGCAGATGGCGTACAGGATCGGCTATGTGTGTAGTTCGCAGCGCGTGTCCTCGCCGTCCCGCTGTTGGCTCTATAGGTTAGGGGTGTCGGCGGTTCAACCGCGACGTATGCTCTGCCTTCGAGGTCGGACTTCCACCGTTCGGGCGCTGTCGCCTGGCCGCCACGCCTGAGTGTCGGGGGCTCGATCATCCACGCTACAGTCCAGGGAGGGCAAGGTGTCCGCTTTGTCAGTTGGCGCCTCAAAGGCGCCACCCGCCAGCGGAAATCTCGCGCCAGTATTTGGTCGGGCGAGTTTTCGTTCCTTGGGCGCAAAGTGGGAATCGGCTCCGGCGCAGGTCCTTCGCGTGGCGGAGTTCTCGAGAGGCTGCCCGACAGACACGTTAGCTGACGCCTTCGATAAGGCTCACGCGATAGAATCACGGGCCGCACGCCGCGAGTACTACTTCAAGAATCTGATCGTTAGTCGAATGATCTTTGGCCGCCATTCTCCACGAACGGCGGCTGCTCTTCTCGAGTTGCGAGCGGGTAGATCGATCGCCGACGTTGTCATCCTGAATGGGACGTCAACGGCGTACGAGATCAAGACCGATTTCGATGATTTCACCCGTCTACCCGCCCAGATTTCTGACTATGCGAAGGCCTTCGAGCGGGTATGTGTTGTCGTGTCGTCTAATCGCGCTCAAGCCGCTGCGGCCGCGACGCCCGAATGGGTGGGGGTAACGAGCGTGAATCGTCGCGGCCAGATGACAGAGGTGCGCGCCGCCCGCGGTGGTCTCGCACGCATCACCCATCGATCCCTGTTTGGGCTGCTCCACCGTTCAGAGGTGCTTGAAGTGCTTGCGCAGTCGGCGGGATACGAGATCGACGCTCCCCCCGCCCGCCTCTGGAGTCGTACACTCGATGTCTTCTCGAGCCTGCCGATCCAGGATGTTCAACAAGGCGCCGTTGCCCAGCTCGCTCTTCGTGGCAAGCGAGCGGCTTCCTTGGCCGGAAGCGTGCCCCACTCGCTCCGGGCTTTGGCCTACGACGTACCCGTCAGCGGACCGACGCGTGAACGAATCATCCGTCGACTTGAAGACAAGGCGGAGTCCCTCCTGCTATAACTGAGCAACCCTCACGGCGAGGGCTGTGGACAGGGGGAGAAGTGTACTTTCCATACTTGTACGGCCGGGGTGCGGAGCTTCTTGCGTTACGCGACGTCTCCGAGAGGCTGCACGACTGGAATACCGTTCCAGTGGTTGAGCCCACGAAGATCGATGGAGCGGCGCTAGTGCGATGCCTTGCGGGGTTGCGAACAGGGGGCGCGCGTTGCCATCTCGTCGTGAACCCGTCGCACGGTGAATTCAAGGCTGGCATTCCTGCGGCCTGGACTACCCAGATGGCGGGGTATATCGCAGATCAGAGCGTCGTCATCCCGACGTTCCAGATTTCAGCTCCGAGCGATGGTCACGGATTATCTCGCTTCCTGGCGGATTTCGCCGGACGAGAGGTCGGCGTGGTTGTTCGATCCGCGGACGTCGGTCCGGCCAATCTGGCCGCAGCCCTCGTTGGCGCGAGCGCTCGAGTGTTCTTGCATACGTCGTCCAACCCGCACTCGTTTCTGAGCGTTTCGGCGTTGGTGGGTGCGGTGCCAATCGAGAACCAGTTCAACGTACAGGCGCGCAACGCTGACTACAACGGTTCTGAGTGGTTCACCAGTTCGCACCGACTATTTCTCGATGCCAAACGGTCCGGATTCTCCGACTTCACACTTCTTCCGAACACTTTCAGCGATTCGGGTGGCCCGCCTGGGGCTGTTGCAGTGCACCTCTCGTATATCGCTGCGGATGGTAGTGTCTGGGTTCAGCATTTCGTCTCGGACTCTGTCGATGTTGGCGACGGCGACGTCGGGTCGAAGATGGCCGAGGTGGTTGCGAAGATCGATTCTGAGATAAATGCAACGCCAGGCAAGTTCGTCTCATCAACTGGTTTGGCCGCTTTCTCCCGGCAGCATGCGAACAGCACGCCTACTGGGCTGGCGACTAGCAAGCGTCAGCAGATCGCTCACCATCTTGCGACGGTCGGCAGTTCCTTCGTCGCCGCTTCGAGGGTGTCGGTCTGACCTGAGCCCCGCTGTCCGGCAACACGAGATTCGGGAGGTGTTCTGGAGAATACGTCATGGTCCGCGGCGGACGCGTCCACGTCGTAGCGTCGATCAGTGAGGTCCCGTAGCTTCTCGGCGTGCGCTGAGCCCTGGTGCCTCACCGCTGGCGCGTGACGAGAGCGGCGATCGAGCGCACGGTCGCCGGCATGTCCGCACCGTCCTTCCAGACCATCCGCAGGGACCTCCCCAGCGCGAGACCGGGGACGTCGACCTGCACGAGCGCACCCCGGGCGAGGTCGTCCTCGACGGCCAGCAACGAGAGGACCGCGACCGAGTCGGAGTACTGCACGGTCGTCTTGAGCGCAGACGTCGAGCCGAGGTGTGGCAGGTGCGACGGGAGATGGGTGCCCGCCTCGCGGAGGGCGCGCTCCAGGATCTCGCGCGTCCCCGATCCGGCCTCGCGGACGACGAGCGGAGCCGCGACGAGCTCGGCGACCGTCGCCCGTCGGCCGCGGCGCTGTGCCCACGGATGACCGGACCCGACGACGACGACGAGCGTGTCGCGCACGATCGTGCGGCTGCGCAGCCCCCGACGCACGGAGGTGCCCTCGACGAACCCGAGGTCCGCACCGCCCGCCAGGACGAGCTCCATGACGTCGTGGGAGTTGCGCACGACGAGCTCGACGTCCGCTCGGTCCTCGCCGTGGGTGATCTGTGCGAGCCAGCGTGGTGCGAGGTACTCGGCGATGGTCATGCTCGCCGCCAGGCGCACACGAGGCGCGGGTGCGTCGCGGAGGGCGGACACGCCGCGCTCGAAGCTGTCCGAGGCGCCGAGCACCTCCTGCGCCCATGTCGCCGCGGCCCTCCCGGCGTCGGTGAGGTGCGTCCCTCGGGTACCTCGGGCGAGGAGCTCGAGGCCCAGGAGCCGCTCGAGGCGCTTCATGCTCGCGGACGCGCTCGGCTGCGAGAGCCCGAGCGCGCGGGCTGCGCCGCTGATCGAGCCGTGCGCGTCGGCCGCGACGAGGACCTCGAGCGCGGCGAGCGGCGCCCGAGAGCGACGTGGGGATGCCGGTGCGTCGTGCGCGGCGGACGGGGAGGAGGCCATAGGCTGAGGCTATACCCCCATGCGCGAGAGCCTGATGTGCAGCCGCGCTCGGGCACGCAGGGTGGAGGAGTGCACACAGACGACCGATCGCGCGGCGCTCGAGCCCGCCAGCTGCTCCCGGGCGTGGGGCTCGCCCTCGCGGTGAGCGTGACGAGCCTCGCAGGTTCCGGGCTCGTCGCTCGGAGCATCGGGGTCGTCGTGTCGCCGCTCGTCGTCGCTATGCTCGTCGGGGCAGCTCTCGGGAGCCTCGGTGGTGGCGGGCGGACGGGCGCGCGGACGCTCCGGCCCGGACTCGGCGTCACGGCGAGGACGATCCTGCGCGCCGGAGTCGTCCTGCTCGGTCTGGAGCTCTCGCTCGCCCACCTCGGTGCGCTCGGCTGGCGCGGCCTGGCTGTCGTCGCGATCACGGTCGCCTGCACGTTCAGCGGCACGCTCCTCCTCGGCCGGCTGCTGGCCGTACCGGCGCTCACCCGGCTCTACGTCGCGACGGGCTTCGCCATCTGCGGGGCGGTCGCCATCGCTGCCGTCCGTGGCGCGGTCGCCGACCGACCGTCGGTGCCCGGTGGTGCCGTGGGGCCCGGGGGCGACGCCGCGGACGCCGACGTCGCCCTGGGCACCGCGTTGGCGCTCGTGACGGTGTACGGCTCGCTGGCGATCGTGGTCATGCCCCTCGCGGCGGACGCGCTCGGCCTCACCGACGCCCAGGCGGGGCTGTGGATCGGAGCGAGCGTCCAGGAGGTCGCTCAGGTGGTCGCCGCGGCAGGCGTGGTCTCCGGGGCGGCTCTCGCGGCGGCGACCGTCGCCAAGCTCACGCGCGTCGTCCTGTTGGCACCGGTGGTCGCGATGGTCTCCGTCGTGTGGTCCGGGCGCGCGACCGACGACCGGGGGAGCGGAGGTCCTCGGCTGGTCCCCGGCTTCGTGCTCGGCTTCCTCGGAGCGGTTGCGCTCCGGTCGACGGGCTTGCTCCCCGAGGGGGTCCTGGAGGTCGCGGGGTCCGTGCGAGACGTCCTTCTCGCCGCCGCGATGTTCGCGCTCGGTACGAGCGTCGACCTCGTGCGGCTGGTCCGGACCGGGCGACGTGCGCTCGGCCTCGGAGCGGCAGCCGCGACGCTCTGCGCCGGGGTGGGTCTCGCCGCCACTCTCGCGCTCACCTGAGTGCTACGAGAGCGCCGACCCGTGCGTGACGCCGACGGTCTCTCGGTCGCCTATGCGGCCGGCGACCTGCGCGTCGCGCGCCAGCACTCCGCCCGGTAGGGGAGCCGCAGGTCCGTCCGTCCGGCGAGGGCCGGGTGGTGCGCGACGAGGTGGTCCACCTCGTCGAGCAGCGTCTCTCGAGCGGCGGCAGGCAGCGTCAGGAGGTAGCTGCGGGACCCTGCGAGCGTCCGGAGACCGGCCGGGGTCGTCCGGTCCGTCCACGGCACCGTGGTGTGCTCTGTCGGGCCGAAGCGTTCGTGCTCGTCCACGGCGAGTCTCGGGGTGTGGTGGTTGGGGGCGAGCGAGTCGCCGCGATGGATGATCCGGGTGAACTCGTCCACCCAGTCGACGGTGTGGTCCCGGACGTTCCACACGACCCCGAGCCGGCCGCCCGGTCGCAGCACGCGCGCGATCTCGGGGACGGCGGTCTCCGGGGTGAACCAGTGCCAGGCCTGTCCGACGACGACGGCGTCGACCGATGCGTCAGGGAGCGGGATGTCGTCGGCGAGGCCCGGGAGCGCCCGGACGCTCGGGAGCGCGGTGTGAAGCTCGTCACGCATCGCGTCGGACGGCTCGACCGCCGTGACGTGCAGACCGCGCGCGACGAGGCTGGCGGTGAGCTTCCCGGTCCCGGCTGCGAGGTCGAGCACATGGGTGTGCGGGCCCGCGTCGTCGGGGAGCAACCAGGAGACTGCCGCATCGGGGTACGCGGGGCGCGAGAGCGCGTAGGCGCGTGCTCCGCGCCCGAAGGACGCCGCGCGGTCCCGCACGGAGGCGGGGTCGAGGCGGGGCTCCACCCTGGCCGTGCCGTCAGTGTTGCTCTCGTGATCGCTCCTCATCCTCTGACCGTTGCACGGAGCGGCGCGCCGGTCCACCGGTGCGGGTGGGCGCGGCTCGTGCGGTGCGGCGCAGCGAGGCGGCGGGGCGGAGCTGCCCACGGTTTGGAGGATCGCCCACCGTCAGGTAACGTTTCCGACCGGTGGAGCCCACGGGTGAGCCCCGCGAGAGCGGGTCTTGACCGTCGGCGATACCCTGGTGGGGTATGGTGTAATTGGCAACACATCGGTTTCTGGTACCGACATTCTAGGTTCGAGTCCTGGTACCCCAGCGCAGATCTTGCCCGCGAGGCAGTGGCACGACCACGGCTGAGCATCAGGTAGAGTTCTCACTCGGAAGTTGAGCAGACGAACGTCAGGTTCAGATGCTCAGGTTCCTAGGCCCCCATCGTCTAGCGGCCTAGGACGCCGCCCTCTCACGGCGGTAACACGGGTTCAAATCCCGTTGGGGGTACAGCGAAAGGCCCGGTCATCTGACCGGGCCTTTTTCGTCGTCCGGCACATTGCCCAGGAACCGTCGTCCTGTCCAGGAGCGGTCGGTGTCGTCGGCGCAGCGGCGCTGCCGCACGGCATGCGGGCGTGCGCTGCTCGGTGCCGAGCAGCGCACGCGCCGACTACTCGCCCGAGCGGCGCAGCACCTCGGTGAGACGGTTCGCCGCCGCGACGACGGAACCGGCGTGCAGGCGACCGGGCTGGCGGCTCAGCCGCTCCACCGGACCGGAGATGGACACGGCGGCGACGATGCGCCCCGACGGACCGCGGACGGGGGCGGAGACCGATGCGACACCGACCTCGCGCTCGGACACGGACTGTGCCCACCCGCGGCGGCGGACCCCCGAGAGGATCGTCGCCGTGAACTTCGCCCCCTGGAGCCCGCGGTGCAGGCGGTCGGGCTCTTCCCAGGCGAGGAGGATCTGCGCTGCCGAGCCTGCGTGCATCGTCAGGGTCGCACCCACCGGGATCGAGTCGCGCAGCCCCACGGGACGCTCGGCGGCGGCCACGCAGATGCGCTGGTCGCCCTGCCGGCGGTACAGCTGTGCGCTCTCGCCTGTATGGTCGCGCAGAGCGGTCAGCACAGGGTTGGCTGCCGCGAGCAGCCTGTCCTCTCCCGCGGCTGTCGCCAGCTCGTTGAGGCGCGGTCCGAGGACGAACCGACCTTGCATGTCGCGCGTGACGAGCCGGTGGTGCTCGAGTGCCACGGCGAGGCGATGGGCCGTGGGGCGGGCCAGACGAGTGGCCGCCACGAGCTGTGCGAGGGTGGCCGGTCCTGCCTCGAGAGCGCCCAAAACGGATGCTGCCTTGTCCAGCACTCCGACTCCGCTAGAATTGTCCATAGGTCGATATTGCAGTCTCGAAGGCTGAGACGCAAATAGGCTCACCGAGAAACACCCCCGAGAGCGCCCGTGAACCCCCACCGGGTGCACGTGCACGAGAGGAACACGGATGGCCGGCACGCTGGCAGAGAAGGTTTGGGACGCGCACCTGGTGCGCCGAGGGAGCGACGGTTCGCCGGACCTTCTCTACATCGACCTCCACCTCGTCCACGAGGTCACGAGCCCGCAGGCCTTCGAGGGCCTCCGACTGGCGGGCCGGCCCGTGCGGCGACCCGACCTGACGATCGCGACCGAGGACCACAACACCCCGACGCTCAACATCGACCTGCCGATCGCGGACCTCACGAGCCGCACGCAGATCGACACCCTGCGCAACAACGCCAAGGAGTTCGGCGTCCGCCTGCACTCCCTCGGCGACGCCGACCAGGGGATCGTCCACGTCGTCGGGCCGCAGCTCGGCCTGACGATGCCCGGCCTCACGGTCGTGTGCGGCGACTCGCACACCTCGACCCACGGCGCGTTCGGTGCGCTCGCCTTCGGTATCGGCACGAGCGAGGTCGAGCACGTGCTGGCCACCCAGACGCTCCCGCTCCAGCCGTTCAAGACGATGGCGATCACGGTCGACGGCGCGCTGCCCGAGGGCAGCACCGCGAAGGACATCATCCTCGCGGTCATCGCCAAGATCGGGACCGGCGGCGGCCAGGGCTACGTCCTGGAGTACCGCGGCGAGGCCATCCGGGCGCTCTCCATGGAGGGCCGGATGACGATCTGCAACATGTCCATCGAGGCCGGTGCCCGCGCGGGCATGATCGCCCCCGACGAGACCACCTTCGAGTACCTCAAGGGTCGCCCGCACGCCCCTGAGGGTGCCGACTGGGACGCCGCCGTCGAGTACTGGCGCACGCTGCGCTCGGACGACGACGCGACCTTCGACACCGAGGTGGTCCTCGAGGCCACCGACCTCGAGCCCTTCGTCACCTGGGGCACGAACCCCGGCCAGGGCCTGCCGCTCTCTGCGAACGTCCCCGTGCCGGCGGAGATCGCCGACGAGAACGAGCGCGTCACCGCCGAGCGTGCCATCGAGTACATGGGCCTCAACCCCGGCACGCCCTTGCGCGACATCGCGATCGACACCGTCTTCATCGGGTCGTGCACGAACGGTCGCATCGAGGACCTCCGTGCCGTCGCCGAGATCGTCGAGGGCCAGAAGAAGGCGGACACGCTCCGCGTCCTCGTCGTCCCCGGCTCGGCGCGCGTACGCCTCCAGGCAGAGGCTGAAGGGCTCGACAAGGTCTTCCTCGACTTCGGTGCCGAGTGGCGCAACGCCGGGTGCTCGATGTGCCTCGGCATGAACCCGGACCAGCTCGCACCGGGGGAGCGCAGCGCATCCACGTCGAACCGCAACTTCGAAGGCCGGCAGGGCAAGGGTGGGCGCACCCACCTCGTCTCGCCGCTCGTCGCCGCGGCGACCGCGATCCGCGGGACCCTCTCGTCGCCCGCCGACCTCGCGAAGGACGCGGCCGACGCCGACGCCCTCCTGCCCGCCTGATCGCCGACCGCTCACACGTCCTGGAGTCACTCGTCATGGAGAAGTTCACCACCCACACCGGAGTCGGGGTGCCGCTGCGTCGCGGCAACGTCGACACCGACCAGATCATCCCCGCCGTCTACCTCAAGCGGGTCACCCGCACGGGCTTCGAGGACGCGCTCTTCGCCGCCTGGCGCGGAGACCCGGCGTTCGTCCTCAACCAGCCCGCGTACTCGAGCGGCTCCGTCCTCGTGGCCGGGCCCGACTTCGGGACCGGATCGTCCCGCGAGCACGCTGTCTGGGCGCTCAAGGACTACGGCTTCAAAGCCGTGCTCTCCTCGCGCTTCGCCGACATCTTCCGCGGCAACTCCGGCAAGCAGGGCCTGCTCGCCGCCCAGGTCGCCCAGGAAGACATCGAGCTGCTCTGGAAGGTCCTCGAGACCACCCCGGGCACCGAGGTCACCGTCAACCTCGCGGACCGCACCGCGAGCGCCGACGACGTCGTCGTCCCGATCCACGTCGACGACTACACGCGCTGGCGTCTCATGGAAGGGCTCGACGACATCGGCCTGACCCTCCAGCACGCCGACGAGATCACCGAGTTCGAGACGACCCGCGCCGCCTGGCGCCCGAAGACGCTGCCGGCCAAGCACCTCGCTCCGGTGGAGATCGTCGCCGCACGGCCTGTGTGACGCACCGCTGCGGAGCCACCGCAGCACCCGGTGCACGTGCACCACCGCCGCGAGGCCATCTGAGGAATAGGTGGCCTCGCGGTTGCGTTCCAGGCGTGAAGACACCGTGCGCATCCGCGCCGGGAGTAGGCCCGGACCCCATCGATAGGCGACCATAGCGTCATGAATGATTTGCTCTACGTCAACGGTGGCACCCCGTTGGACGGAACCATCACCGTCCGTGGCGCCAAGAACTTCGTCTCCAAGGCGATGGTCGCGTGCCTCCTGGGAGACGGGCCGAGCGAGCTCCGCAACGTTCCCGAGATCCGCGACGTGAGCGTCGTGTCCGGGCTCCTCGAGCTCCACGGCGTGTCTGTCGACTACGACGCCCCTGCGGGCATCCTGCGCATGGACCCGAGCAACGTCGAGTCGGCGCACGTCGCCGACATCGACGCGCACGCGGGCTCGAGCCGGATCCCCATCCTCTTCTGCGGACCGCTGCTGCACCGCCTGGGCGAAGCGTTCATCCCGGACCTCGGTGGATGCCGCATCGGTGACCGGCCGATCAACTTCCACCTCGACATCCTGCGTCAGTTCGGCGCCCAGGTGGACAAGCGCGAGCAGGGCATCTATCTCGCCGCGCCGAACGGCCTGCGCGGCACGAAGATCACGCTCCCGTACCCGAGCGTCGGTGCGACGGAGCAGCTCCTCCTCACCGCCGTGCGCGCCGAGGGCATCACCGAGCTGTCCAACGCGGCCATCGAGCCCGAGATCATGGACCTCATCAACGTGCTGCAGAAGATGGGCGCGATCATCTCTGTCGACACCGACCGCGTCATCCGGATCGAGGGCGTCGAGCGCCTCTCCGGATACCGCCACACGGCGCTCGGCGACCGCATCGAGGCGTCCTCGTGGGCGTCCGCTGCTCTCGCCACCGGCGGCGACATCTACGTCAAGGGCGCGACCCAGCCGGAGATGACGGCGTTCCTCAACACGTTCCGCAAGGTCGGCGGCGAGTTCGAGGTCCACGACGACGGCATCCGGTTCTTCCACCCCGGCGGCGAGCTGAAGTCGATCGTCCTCGAGACCGACGTCCACCCCGGCTTCATGACGGACTGGCAGCAGCCCCTCGTCGTCGCGCTCACGCAGGCGACCGGGCTCTCGATCGTCCACGAGACGGTCTACGAGAACCGGTTCGGGTTCACGGACGCGCTCGTCGGCATGGGCGCCACGATCCAGGTCTACAAGGAGTGCCTCGGGGGACGCCCGTGCCGCTTCGGCCAGCGCAACTTCTACCACTCGGCCGTCATCTCGGGACCCACGCCCCTCGCGGCCGCCGAGATCGAGGTCCCGGACCTCCGCGGCGGTTTCAGCCACCTCATCGCCGCGCTCGCCGCGAAGGGCACGTCGACGGTCAAGGGCATCCAGCTCATCGACCGTGGCTACGAGCGCTTCACGGAGAAGCTCGAGGCGCTCGGGGCAGAGTTCAGCCGCACCTGAGCCGGACCCCGTCGCACTGCGCCTCCGGCCCGATCGCCTCCCCGCGACCGGGCCGGAGGCGTCCGTGCGTGCGGGCCTGGGGCGTCCGTGCGCGCGGTAGCCTATGCCGGTGACGACTGAGGGAACGACGCCGATCGGCGACGGAAAGAACCTGACCTACCGCACGGTCGCGGGGATCGTGAAGCCGTTCTTGTTCGCCGTGAGCAAGCGCGACTGGCACGGCGCGGAGAACTTCCCGACGTCGGGCGGGTTCATCGTCGCGGCGAACCACATGACGAACCTCGACCCGCTGACGTTCGCGCACTTCGTCTACGACTCGGCGCGCGCCCCGCGAATCCTCGCCAAGGCATCCCTGTGGAAGATCCCCGTCCTGCGGTGGGTCCTCGACCGCACCGAGATGATCCCCGTGCACCGCAACACCGTCGGTGCAGCGTCGTCGCTCGCCGACGCGGTGCGCGAGCTCCAGCGCGGGGAGTGCGTCGCCGTCTTCCCCGAGGGCACGCTCACCCGTGACCCCGACCTGTGGCCGATGACCGGCAAGACCGGTGCCGCGCGCCTCGCGCTCACGAGCGGTGTCCCCGTGATCCCGGTGGCGCAGTGGGGGCCGCAGGACATCCTCGGCCAGTACTCCAAGCGCCTGCGGCCCTTTCCGCGCAAGCGCGTGACGGTGCGCGCAGGACGGCCCGTCGACCTGAGCGACCTCCTCGACCGGCCGCAGGACACCGCGGTGCTCCGTGAGGCGACCGAGCGCATCATGACGGCGATCACGGAGATCCTCGAGGAGATCCGCGGCGAGAAGGCACCTGCGGTGCGCTTCGACATGCGACGCAAGGCTGCACCGGACGCGCCTGTCGAGACGGTCGCCGACGCCGGAGACGTGACCCCGGCTGACGACGACGGCGGCGACGTCTCCGGTGACGACGTCCATGGGGCGACCTCGTGATCGCCGCGGTCCTCGGTACGGGCGCGTGGGGCACGACGTTCGCGCAGGTCCTCGCGGACGCGGGATGCACCGTCCGGCTCTGGGGTCGTGACGCCGCCGTCGCCGCCCGGATCACGACCGACCACGTCAACGACAAGTACCTCCCGGGGATCGTCCTCCCCGACGCGATCACTGCGACGACCGACGTCCGGGCCGCGCTCGAGGGCGTCGACCTCGTCGTCGTCGCCATCCCGTCCCAGAGCGCCCGTGCGACGCTCGAACCGCTGCGCACTCTCGTCCCTGAGCACGCGGTCGCGGTCTCCCTCATGAAGGGCGTCGAGCTGAGCACCGACCAGCGCATGAGCGAGGTCGTCGCCCACGCGCTCGGGATCGACGACAGCCGCGTCGCAGTCGTCTCCGGCCCGAACCTCGCCGGCGAGATCGCGCTGCGGCAGCCGACCGCGACGGTCGTCTCCTCGACCGACCCCGCCACCGCGGCGCTCGTCGCCCAGGCATGCTCGTCGGGCTACTTCCGGCCGTACACAAACTCTGACGTCGTCGGTGTCGAGCTCTGCGGAGCGGTGAAGAACGTCATCGCGCTCGCCGTGGGCATGGCCCAGGGGAGGGGCTTCGGCTACAACACGACCGCGACGGTCATCACGCGCGGGCTGGCGGAGATCGCCCGGCTGGGCCTCGCGCTCGGAGCGGACGCCGAGACCTTTCCCGGGCTCGCCGGCATGGGGGACCTCATGGCCACCTGCGCGTCCCCGTCGTCCCGCAACCACACCCTCGGCAAGCACGTGGGTCAGGGCATGACGCTGGACGACGCGATCGCAGCGACCGGCGGGACGGCCGAGGGCGTGAAGTCGTGCCGGTCGGTCCTCGAGCTGGCACGGTCCGTCGGAGTGGAGATGCCCATCACGGCAGCCGTGGTCGCCGTGCTCCACGAGGGCCTGCCGGTCGTCGACATGGCACGTGGGCTCCTCGCCAGGCCCCAGAAGGCCGAAGGGCTCTAGACCGCGAGGCGTCGCGCCCGCCGTGGGGCCCTAGCCCGTCGCGGGGCGGTCACGACGTCGTCTCGTCGGCGATGTCGACGACCACGCGCACCGGGGACTCGAGCAGGTACACCCGGAACGGGTGACCTGCGGTCTGCAGCCCGACGAAGGCGTCCGTCAGTCCTTCGAAGACGCTCCATCCTCGGGCTTCGGTGACGCTGACCGTCCCTGGACCGGTGACAGGGCCGGCGCTCTCGAAGGGCTCCGCACCGCTGTCCATCGGGTACGCGCTCCCGCTGATGAGAACCTGGAGCGTGCCGTCGCCCGCGAGGTCGATGACGGTTCCGCTGCCGTTCTGGACGGCCTGGTCGACGTACTGGACCGTCCACCCGGGGGTGCCGGTCCCGTCCATCTCGTAGACCACCCGGTCGAAGCCGTCGTGCCGTCCGATGCGGACGTCCGTCACCGTGAGCATCGCGTCCTGGGACGGTTCCGCGGTGTCCGGCGACGTGTCGGCAGAGAACGGCGGGGCGTCCGCGGTGCTCGAGTCGTCGGGCACGGACGTCTCGGTCCCGCTCGTCGTCGGTTCAGGTGTCGCCGACGGCGTGGCCGGGTCGTCGGTGGCCGATGTCGTCGGGCTCGGGTCTGCCGGTTCCGAGTCGTCCCCCGCGCACCCCGCGAGAGTCGTCACGGTCAGTGCGGCCACGATCGCTGCCGCGAGCGGTCGTCGCCGCAGGAGCTCCCGCGTGCCGTGCGTGCCCATCGATCCCCGTGTCCTCATTCTGCCTCCGATCGCCTCGTCCGCCCTCTGCGGACCTGCACTCTCGAGCGTACGGGGACGGCTGGAGTCCGGGGACGCGGACGAGTCTCGAACCGAGAACGATCCCGAAGCAGCCGGGCCTCAGGTGTCCGATGCGACCTCGGCGCGCGGCCGAGTCGACCGGACGGCGCTCTCCAGGGCGTGCTCCAGGTCGCTCCAGAGGTCCTCGACGTCCTCCACCCCGACGCTCATGCGCAGGAGGTCCTCCGGCACGGTGAGCGACTCGGTCGCGAACCGTCGACGGCGCTCCAGGCTGGACTCGACGCCGCCGAGGCTCGTGGCCGGCACCCACAGTCGCACGGCGTCGACGATCGCGTCCGCCGCCTCGCGTCCACCGTGGGGTCGCAGCCCGATGATGGCTCCGAAGCCGTCCATCGTGCGCACGGCGACCTCGTGGCCCGGGTCGTGGGGGAGGCTCGGGTGACGGACCTCGGCGACGCCGGGGTGCGCGGCGAGCCGTCGCGCGATCTCTGCAGCGTTCGACTGGGCACGCTCGACACGCAGCGCGAGGGTGCGCAGCCCGCGCAGCGCGAGCCACACCTCCCACGGGCCGGCGATCGCACCGTGAAGCGTCCGGTAGGCCCGGACGAGGCCGGTGAGGTGCGCCGAGCTCGAGACAGCGACGCCGAGCACGACGTCGGAGTGCCCGGCGAGGTACTTCGTCACGGAGTGCACCACGACGTCGGCGCCGAGCTCGAGCGGCCGCTGGACGAGCGGAGTGGCGAAGGTGTTGTCGACCGCGACG
This sequence comes from Sanguibacter sp. 25GB23B1, assembly GCF_040012415.1. Lineage (NCBI taxonomy): Bacteria > Bacillati > Actinomycetota > Actinomycetes > Micrococcales > Sanguibacteraceae > Sanguibacter > Sanguibacter sp. 25GB23B1. Next base: position 3,999 of record NZ_JBDYKL010000036.1, on the reverse strand, counting down.
AGCGCGCCGGCCGCGTGTGCCGCGTCGATGAGCACCGGGAGGTCGGCCACCTCGAGCATGGGGTTCGTCGGTGACTCGATCCACACGAGGTCGGCACCCTCGAGCTGGGCGACCGTCGCCTCCGTGTCCGCGATGTCGACCCGGACGACCGTGATGCCGTGCCGCGCTGCGAGGTCGTCCGCGAAGCCGAGGGTCACCTGGTAGGCGTGGCGCGGCACGACGAGCCGCCCTCCGTCCGGGACGAACGAGAGCACTGCCGCGATCGCTGCCATGCCAGAACCGAAGACGACACCGCTCTCCGACGCCGACTCGAGCGCTGCCACGGCGTCCTCGAACGGGTCCCAGGTCTCGGTGTCGATCCGCGCGTAGAGCTTCTCGCCCGGACCGGGCGTGCCGGCGGAGTGGTACGTCGAGGACAGGACGACAGGCGGGTTGACCGGTGCACCCTGGGTGCGGGGCGGCCGTCCGGCGGTGACCGCGAGCGTCGCTCGGGAGAGGTCGGCGACGGGTCCGGTCGCGGCCGGCGCGTCGTCGTGAGGTGCGTTCGTCATGGCGCCGAGCCTATTCCTCCGACTCCGGTAAAGTCTCACGCGATGTCTACCGAGCCCGCGCCCCAGCAGCACGCCGCACCCCACCACGACGGAGCCCGGACGCCGGGTGCCGAGGTCGGTGCGCACGGCGTCCCTCCCGGTTCCACCCGACCCCGGGTCGTCCTGCTCTTCGGAGGCCGCTCGGGCGAGCACGTCATCTCCTGTGCCACCGCCGCCGGCGTCATGCGTGCCATCGACCGCGACCGGTTCGACGTCATCCCTGTCGGGATCACACGCCGCGGCCAGTGGGTCCTCGCCGCAGACGACCCGGACGCCTGGCAGATCCGGGACGGTCATCTCCCCGAGGTCGCCGATGCCGACAACGAGGTGATCCTCCCGCTCGCCGTCGACCAGCGCGCGCTGCGCGTCCTCCAGCCCGGCGAGCTGCCGCGGGTGCTCGGCGAGGTCGACGTCGTCTTCCCGCTCCTGCACGGGCCGTTCGGTGAGGACGGCACCGTCCAGGGCATGCTCGAGATGGTCGACGTGCGGTACGTCGGGGCAGGCGTGCTCGCCTCCGCCGTCGGGATGGACAAGCACTTCATGAAGCTCGTCCTCGCCGGCCAGGGCCTGCCCGTCGCGCCGTTCACGGTCATCCGTGCAGGGGAGTGGGAAGGGCGCGAGAAGGCGTGGACGGAGTCGATCGCGAACCTCGGGCTGCCGGTGTTCGTCAAGCCTGCCCGCGCCGGGTCGAGCCTCGGGATCTCGAAGGTCACCGATCTCGCCGACCTCCCCGCCGCGATCGCTGAAGCGCGACGGCACGACCCCAAGGTCATCGTCGAGGCCGGGGTCGTCGGCAGGGAGATCGAGTGCGCCGTGCTCGGCGGACGGGCAGGCCAGCGTGCCCGTGCCTCGCTCCCGGGGGAGATCGAGGTGACGGACGAGGCGCACGGCTTCTACGACTTCGAGGCCAAGTACCTCAGTGAGGCGAGCGTGGTCCTCACGTGCCCGGCGGACCTGCCGCAGGAGACCATCGACGAGGTGCGCGAGATCGCCGTGCGCACGTTCGAGGCCGTCGCGGGGGAGGGACTGTCACGGGTCGACGTCTTCGTCACCGACGCCGGGGAGGTCGTCGTCAACGAGATCAACACGATGCCGGGCTTCACTCCGTTCTCGATGTACCCCCGGATGTGGGAAGCCACGGGTCTGAGCTATCCGGACCTCATCACCGAGCTCCTCGAGCTGGCGCTCGAACGCCCGACCGGGCTCCGCTGAGCCGGCCCCACCGAGCTGTGCTCGCTGAGCCGCAGCTCAGAGGCAGGTTCGCGTCGCCTCGACCTCGCTGACCGCTCGCGCGAGGTCGACGAGCGCGGCCGTCGGCTGGCCCATGCCGAGGCTCGTCGGGACCTGGACCGCCACGGCGGGGTCGCGGCCGAAGCTCACATAGGTCCAGCCGTTGTCGTCCTTCGTCGTGATCCAGTCGAACGTCTGCTCGACGCCTCCGGTGACGACGCTGATGGACTCGCACTCCTGCGTCGTCGGCGGTGGGACGTCGACACCGCACGTCAGGGTGATCGCCGCTCCGGCCTCGCCCCACGCGGCCGTCGCCTGGCCGGACGCGCGCACCTTCGGCTGGCCGAGCACGGTCTCCGGCACGGCGAGCACGAGCCGCGCGCAGAGTGGGTCCGCTGCGGCGGCGCCGGGTGAGACGTTGATGGTCGGTGTGCACCCCGAGAGGACGAGGCAGGTCGTCACGCCGATCACGGCGGCCCGCCACGCGGACGGACGACGGACTCGGGACAGAGGACCTGAGGGTGGGACGGGGGAGCGACGAGACCGACGGAGGAGCACGCCCTCAGCCTATCGTCGGGCCGGCCTCGGGTCGGCGGCGGGTCGTCGTCGCTCGTCTCGCGGGACGTAGGGTGTCGGACGTGACCGATCCACTGCTCGTCGCCGACCTGTCCGAGGCGCAGCTCCTCGCCCTCATCTTCCCGCTCCTCCCGCAGGGGCCCGCGACAGTCGTCGGCCCTGGCGACGACGCGGCCGTGGTCCGGGCGCCCGACGGTCGCTTCGTCGTCTCGACCGACGTCCTCGTCGAGGATCACCACTTTCGTCGGGCGTGGTCCACCGGCTACGACGTCGGATGGCGCGCGGCGATGCAGAATCTCGCGGACTGCGCCGCCATGGGCGCACGGACGACCTCGCTCGTCGTCGCCCTCGTCGTCCCGAGGTCCCTCGAGGTCGACTGGGTCACCGACCTCGCCCATGGTCTGGCCGAGGCGTGCGGGCTCCACGGCGCATCGGTCGTCGGCGGCGACCTGTCCGGCGGAGACCGGGTCGTCGTCGCCGTCACCGTGCACGGCGACCTCGAGGGCCGCGACCCTGTCCTGCGGTCCGGCGCGCGTCCGGGGGACGTCGTCGCGCACGCCGGGGTGCTGGGACGGTCGGCCGCCGGCCTCGCCCTCCTCGAGGCCGGTCGAGGCGCCGCCGCGCCGGCTCTCGTCGACGGATTCCTCCGGCCGGAGCCACCCCTCGACGCCGGGGTCCGTGCTGCGGCCGCCGGTGCCACGGCGATGCTCGACGTGTCGGACGGGCTGCTCCGCGACGCGGGTCGGATCGCCGAGGCGAGCGGGGTCCTCGTCGACCTCGACGACCCGGCCGTCGTGCTCGCCGAGGACCTCGCGGGCCTGCAGCCTGCGTGCGAGGCGCTCGAGACCGGTCCCCTGACCTGGTTGCTCACCGGAGGCGAGGACCACGGGATGCTGGCGACATTCCCGGCGGGGACGACGCTGCCGCAGGGCTTTCGTGCTGTCGGGCGGGTGCACGACGAGCGCACGCTCCCGGCGTGGCGTCAGGGCGACGCGGAGGTGGACGGCTCGAAGCCCGAGGTACGGGTCACTGTGCGCGGCGACGCACCGTCCGTCGACGGTCGTGGCTGGGACCACTTCGCAGGCTGAGACGTCGCTCGCCGCGTGCAGCGGCCTGTCTCACGCGCGACGGTAGCGGACCTCGGTGAACCGTTCGCCACCGAGGTCCTCGAGCTTCTCGACGCCGTCGGCCGCGAAGCCGTGACGGCGGTAGAAGTGCTGGGCGCGCTCGTTGTCGGCCAGCACCCACAGGGACAGCGGCGTGCCGGCCGGGAGCTCGGCGAGCACCGTCCGCATGAGCTCGCGAGCGACGCCACGGCCCCACGCCTCAGGGTCCAGGTAGATGGAGTACAGCTCCTGGTCACCGGGCTCGGCGTCCTCGTCGCGGGACGGTCCGACGCTCGCGAACCCGACGGTCCTCCGGTCGACCTCGGCGATCCACGTCCGTGAGTCGGCACCGGAGAGAATCTCGGCCCAGCGGCTCGTGCGGGAGTCCTCGTCGATCGCTGCGAGGTACGTCTCCGGGACGATGCCCGCGTACGCCTCCCGCCACGAGGCGACGTGGATCCGCGCGATGGTCCCTGCGTCGCCGGAGCCTGCGGGGC